>DATHPT010000108.1:0-8032 GCA_035483615.1 Solirubrobacteraceae bacterium
AATTCCTAACTATCGACCCGCTACTACAAAGTACGGGAGAACCCTACACCTATACTTCAGATGATCCTGAAAACAAGAGCGATCCGACGGGAGCCTGTGCGTCGAGTTGCTCAGACCTGTGGGATGAATGGCAGAGCTGGCTTGATTGGGCAAAGATCAACCGTGAAGCAGCAAATGAGGCGACCAAGAAGTCAAATGAATATCTCGACAAGATCGACGAATCGCACTGGTATTACGGGTGGCACAACAGCTGGTATTTGGCGGAAGCCAAACACTTTGCGAGGGTAGCAGATGAACTGATCGAAAAAGCTAAAGAAGCGGATCAGAACGCTACGGAAAAGGGCCAAGAATGGTGGGACGCAGGCTGCTTTACACATATTGCGTAGTGGGCGTGTTTACCATGTAGCGCGCTTGTTGTAAATGAGGCGTTCGAAAGTCATTACGGTGTTTACCTCAAAGTCATGTTCGTCGTCCTCGAACTAGGTGCGGTCCTTGGGTTGTCGCGAGTGCTGAACATAGGCCTCACTGGAGCCCATCGCAACCCGTCCGACACGCTCACCGAGCCACGCGCTCAGATCATCCAGCGCCCGGTCACGGTCGGCCTGCGGCTCGTTGAACAGCTCGTGATAGAAGCCCTCATAGAGCTTCAACGTCTTATCGGTCGAGCCTGCATGGGAGTAGACCAGCTCGCCGCTCGCCGGTGGCACCAGACGATCGGCGCCGCCGTGCATCACAAGCAGTGGCAGGGTCAAGCTCGGCAGGCGTTCGGGAAAGCTCGCGGTCGCGTCGGCGAGCTCGACCGCGGTGCGGGCCTGCAGCTTGCCATGGAAGACCAGCGGATCCAGCTCATAGGCCCGCACCTGCTCAGGGTCGCGGCTAATCGTCTCTGTGTCGATCCCCGCTACACCGAGGCCCGGAGCGAGGGCGGACAGCACTCGCACGACCGCTCGCTGTGGCGCACTGGCCTCCACGATCGCCAGCGGCGCCGAAAGCATCAGGCCCGCGAGCTTGTCCTGGTGCTCGAGGGCGTAGGCGATGGCGATGCACCCGCCCATGCTGTGGCCGAGGAGATAGGGCTTGCTTTCATCTTCGCCGGTCACGCGATCGATCAGCGTGTCGAGGTCCGCGACGGCGTGAGTGAGACGGTCGATCACCGCGCGCCTGCCGCCCGAGCGCCCATGGCCGCGATGATCTATTGCGTAAACGCCATAACCCGCTGGTACCAGCGTCTCGACCACATGGCCATAGCGTCCGCCGTGCTCGCTGGCTCCATGCGCGATCACGAGGCTTGTGTGTTGCCCGCTCTCCGGCAACCAGGCTTGCCAATAGATCTCGCGGTCCCCAACTCCGGTGAACCTTCCCTCGAGATGAATCACCTGCCGCCCGCTACTTCCGACGCTGTCCACGATTTCGCCACCACGCAGCCGCAAAGCCTGCGCTCGCGAGAACACCCAGCCCGGTGGTTGCTGCCGCCGTGACAGCGGCGCGGGAGATCAAGCGCCGGATCCGCCTGCGTACATAGATGAAACCGGCACCCATCGCCGTCGCCAGAAGCGCATCGTCGATCTGATGCTCAAGCCGCTTCGAGGTCATGCAGGCGAGTCTACATCGAGTTTCATCAGAGATAGATGGGTGTTCCGGCCCGGTGGAGACCCTGGGTGCTCGGACTGTCTGTCACTTGTCACTCAGCTCGTGACCTCGACAATATCGCCGAGCTTGAGCATTCCGAAGACGGTCTCCGCGGTTGAGATCGGCAGCTCGACGCAACCGTTTGACTGTGGGGTTCCATACGAGCCGCGCGGGAAGCCGTGCACCGCGTCGCCGCCATTGAAGTAGTTGACCCACGGCACGCCCGGATCGCTGTATTTCGTGCCGTCCGGGTTGGTGCCCACCATCGTGGTCGAGGTGAAACGCGAGAAGATCGGGAAAATGCCCTGCGCAGTTTCAGCGCCGGCCACGCCGGTGTTGGCGGGGGTCGACAGGACGACATGGTTGCCCCGGTGTACCTCAAGGGTCTCGGGGATCGACTCGGTGACAGTCACGAACGTGTAGCTGTCGTGGTTGCGCTCGTCGTGCACGGCGGCCTTGAACAGCGCCTGCCATGTCGCGCTTTCGGGGGTTCCCGTCGGTTCGATCCCGTGATCAGACTGGAACACCATCAGGGCGCCCTTCGTGGTCCCGTCCAGTTCGCCGTATTCCAGGGCGGGAGCGTCGGCAAGCCGTGCACGGGGGGCCTCCGAGGGCGGATCGAACGCGTACCTGGCGGTGAGCGCTGCCCGGCTGGAGGGCTCACGCGAGCTGACCTCCCCTGAGTTGGAGGCCTCCCCCGAGCTGGAGGCCTGCTCGGAGTGGATCGAGTGCGCCTCATAGGGGAGATAGTCCAGCCGCGCGAGGATCTGCTGCAGGCCGCGCACGCTCGGGCAGGCCACGTGCAACGGGACGCTACGACGCTTGCCCAGGGGAGAGTGTCCCGTGGCGGTGCTCGCCGCCCACACCGTCAGCGTGTAGGTGGAGCACGGCTCGAGCGCCACCTTCGGCGTGAAGAACTCCGACTTTCCCCGTCGCGTCCACGTGCCCGCCACCGCGGGGCTCAGCGCCGGGTGGGGCGAGAACGGCGCCGGCACCCCAGAAAGTCTCACGCGCAACGGTGTGACGCCGTTGAGGATCGTGGGGCGGGGCAGTGCCGTGATGCGTGTCGCCGGCAGCAGGCCGACCGTGTCGGACGCGCTCGTCATGTGCGATTCGAGCCCTCCGACGCCGGCCCCGATGCCCACGCCGAGCAGCCCGATCGACAGCACTGCGATCAAGGTCAAACGCCTGGGCAGTTTGCTCACGCTCATCTTCTGATTCTCGTCAGTGAAGCGGCGGACCGTCCGATTGTAGCCGCTGCGGGACAGTTCAAACAGACGAACACCCGATCATCTTTGAGGCGTGGGTGAACAAGGGGTTTGCTCTGCGGCGGCGAACAAGCGCTCGATGGAATTCTCGCTGCCGCTGCCGCGTCGCGCGCCCGCACACAGACGCAGAACCGCCTCGGGCTCGGGCACGCGTGTCGGCGACGCGCTGCGCCGCCTGGCCGCCAACCGTCTGCTGGTGCGGGTGACGCTGTGCGCGCTGCTCTCGCTGACCCTGCTCGGCGGCGGCTGGCTGTGGTTGCGCAACTCCTCGCTCGTGGCCGTGCGCCACATTCACATCACGGGCGTCCACGGTGGCGAGGCGCTTGAGATACGAACGGCCCTCGACGCCGCCGCCGCGCGCATGACCACGCTGAACTTCAACGACGCCGCCCTGCGCTCTGCCGTCGCCTCCTACACGGTCGTCGGGGCCCTGCACGCCAGCACGAGCTTCCCGCACACGGTCACGATCACCGTGACCGAGCGCCCACCGGTCGCCGCGCTGCTCAGCGCCGGCCAGCGCACCGCGGTCGCCGCCGACGGCACCGTGCTCGGCCCGGCGCTGCTGTCGAGCTCGCTGCCGACCATCAGCGGCTCGGTCGAGCCATCCCAGGGAGCCCACGTCGGCGAACCGGCGACGCTCGGCGCCGTCACGGTTCTCGGCGCCGCCCCGGCCCTGCTCGCGCGCTTTGTCACACGGGTCTTCAACGGTCCCGAAGGGCTCACCGTGGCGATGCGCAACGGGCTGCTGGTCTACTTCGGCGACTCCACCCGACCGCACGCCAAGTGGCTGTCGCTCGCGCGCGTCCTGAGCTCGCCGAGCGCAACCGGAGCCCGGTACGTGGACGTGCGCCTGCCCGAACGTCCCGCCGCCGGTTTCTCGGCCGCGCCGGCCTCCTCCGGCTCCAGCTCATCCTCCAGTTCTGGCTCCACACCCGTGGAAGCAGGAGCCTCCGATCCAACCGCCGCGGCGCTTGCGGCAAGCCTCTCGAAGGCGGTCGGCACGGACGAACCGTCGTCGACCAGCTCCTCGGAAACGGGGAGCTCGAGCTCAGGCGAAAGCGAATCCAGCACGGCGACCCCGAGCGGTGAATCGACCGGTGAAGCCGGCTCGGAATCCGAACGAAGCGCCGGCGCGGGCGCCTCGGAAGCCTCCGGCGAAGCCCCGCCTTCATCGACCGGCGAATAGGCCCCGCCCGCCCGCCGCCGGCGGCTCAACAGAGCCTAAAGCTCTACTGGAGGCTGACCGCACTCGGAAGCCGATTCTTGAGCGGTGGTTGAGACTTCGCCGTTCTGCAACGAACGTTGCGAGAGTGCGGCTTGCCGTTGACAGGGCGAAGTTCCCTGCATAACTTGCGTATTCTGACGGTTCACCTCGCAGTGCGGGGCAAACCTTAAACAACTACTTGAAGGCTCGGACATCATGGAGAGCGGCGGCAGCTACCTGGCGGTCATAAAGGTCGTGGGAGTCGGCGGAGGCGGGACCAACGCGGTCAGCCGCATGGTCGATGCAGGGCTTCGCGGCGTGGAGTTCATCGCCGCCAACACCGATGCCCAGGCGCTCGCGATGTGCGACGCGGACATCAAGCTGAACATCGGCCACGAGTCCACCAAGGGCCTCGGCGCGGGCGCCAACCCCGAGGTCGGCTTCGCCTCGGCGGCCGAGTCCCGCGATGACATCAAGGAGGCGCTGAAGGGCGCCGACATGGTGTTCGTGACCGCAGGCGAGGGCGGCGGCACCGGCACTGGCGCCGCCCCCGTGATCGCCGAGATCGCCAAGAACGAGATCGGCGCGCTCACCGTCGGCGTGGTCACCCGCCCGTTCGACTTCGAGGGCTCCCAGCGCGGACGCCAGGCGATCGAGGGGATCGAGCGCCTGCGCGAGGTCGTCGACACGCTGATCGTGATCCCCAACGAGAAGCTGCTGGCTGTCGTCGAGCGCCGCACCTCGATGCTCGACGCCTTCCGCGAGGCCGACAACGTGCTGCGCCAGGGAGTCCAGGGCATCACCCACCTGATCACGATCCCGGGCCTGATCAACCTCGACTTCGCCGACGTGCGCACGATCATGCACGACGCCGGCTCCGCCCTGATGGGGATCGGCACCGCCGGCGGCGAGAGCCGCTGCGCCGACGCCGCCCGTGCGGCGATCTCCTCGCCGCTGCTGGAAGAGTCGGTCGACGGCGCCACCGGCATCCTGCTGAACATCACCGGCGGCAAGGACCTCGGCCTGTTCGAGGTCAACGACGCCGCCGAGATCATCCAGAACGCGGCCGATCCGAACGCCAACATCATCTTCGGCGCAGTGATCGACGAGAGCATGGCCGACGACGTCCGCGTCACCGTGATCGGCACCGGCTTCGACCACCGCCCCGGACGCGCCGTGCGCGGCGACCGCAAGCGCCGCGAAGACCGTCCCGACCGCGGTCCCCGCATCGACGATCGCCAGCGCTCGGCGCTCGAGATCTCAGACGACGACATCGACGTTCCGCCGTTCCTGCGCTGACCCCGGCTTTCGATAGCCTGGCGCCGTGACGACCCAGGTCCCCAACGCGCTCAGGCGCACCTCGCTGTACGAGCGCCACCTCGTTGCCGGCGCGAAGCTCGTCGAGTTCGCCGGCTGGGAGATGCCCGTGCAGTACCCCGACGGGGTACGCGCCGAGCACATGGCCGTCCGCGAGCGCTGCGGCATCTTCGATGTCTCCCACATGGGCGAGATCGAAACCTCCGGCCCCGACGCCGAGGCTCTGTTGCAACGGCTGCTCTCCAACGACGTGTCGAAGATCGCGATCGGCGGCGGGATGGGTGGGGCTCAATACTCCGTGCTCTGCGACGAGCAGGGCGGCGTCCTGGATGACCTGTTCACCTATCGTCTGGAGCCCGACCGCTACCTCACGGTCACCAACGCCTCAAACCACGAGCGCGACCTCGCCTGGTTTCGCGAGCACGCCAACGGTTTCGACGCGCAGATCCACGACCGGATCGAGGACTACGCAATGCTCGCCGTCCAGGGCCCGCTCGCGCGCGAGATCGTGCAGGCGATCTCAGACGCGCCGCTACCCTCGCGCATGACGGCCGCCACCCGCCGTCTCGCCGGAGCTGAGGCGTTGGTGTGCGCCACGGGCTACACGGGCGAGGAGGGCGTCGAGCTGCTGCTAGCCCCCAAGGACGCCCCGGCGCTTTGGGACGAGATCTGCCATCGCGGTGCCGTCCCTGTCGGCCTGGCCGCCCGCGACACGCTGCGCCTGGAGGCCTGCTTTCACCTGTACGGCAACGACCTGTCGCTCGAGCGCAACCCGATCGAAGCGGGCCTCGGCTGGTGCTGTCGTGAGCACACCGGCTTCATTGGCTCCCAGGCGATCGCGGCGGCCCGCGCCGCCGGGGCGCCCCAGAAGCTGATCGCGTTCATGCTCGAGGGCCCCGGCATTGCCCGCCAGGGCAACCCCGTCCTCGGCGGTGGCGAGGTCACCAGCGGCACGCTCTCGCCCTGCCTGAGCGTCGGTATCGGGCTCGCCTACGTGCCCGCCGAGCGCTCCGCTGTCGGAGAGCCGATGCAGATCGACGTACGCGGGCGCGTGCGCGAGGCGCGAGTCCACGCCAAGCCCTTCATCGCAAAGAAGGCTTAGATCGCGAGAACGCCACGCGCTCCGCGCGCCGTGGGCCGCCTTGAGATGGCGCATAGCCTCCGAGCACCGCCCTGCGAACCGTCCAATCCAATAAATATCCTGCCCCCACCAACGTCGAACCGAGGAACCCGCCGATGGCCGAAGTGAACTGTCCAGAGGATCTGCTGTACCACCCCGAGCACGACTGGGCGCGCATCGATTCCGACGGCCCCGATCCGATCGCCACGCTCGGCATCACCTGGTACGCCCAGGACGCGCTCGGCGAGGTCGTGTTCTTCGACCCGCCCGCGCCGGGCACGCTGCTCGCCAAGGACGAGCCCTATGCCGAGGTCGAGTCGGTCAAGGCCGTCTCCGACGTGGTGGCGCCGCTCTCCGGCGAGATCGTCGAGGTCAACGAGAACCTTGCCGAGAACCCCCACATGATCAACGAGGACCCCTATGGCGAGGGCTGGCTGGTGAAGGTGCGCCTCACCGATCCCTCCGAGCGCGACGCGCTCCTGGACGCGCGTGCCTACCGCTCGAGCCTGGGCGGCTAGCTTCAGCGGCTAGGCTCACCGGACTTGACTCGCTACACCTCAGTCACCGACAGCGACCTCGCCGCGATGCTCGCGGCGATCGGGGTCGCGAGCGT
Organism: Solirubrobacteraceae bacterium; assembly: GCA_035483615.1. Taxonomy (GTDB): domain Bacteria; phylum Actinomycetota; class Thermoleophilia; order Solirubrobacterales; family Solirubrobacteraceae; genus Palsa-744. The sequence goes on from DATHPT010000108.1 coordinate 7,152, forward strand.
CGAGGAGATCTTCGAGCGCCAGATCCCCGAGGCCGTACGCCTGGGCCGCCCGCTGACCCTGCCTGACGGCATGGGCACAGGCGAGCAGGAGGTCTACGAGCACCTGCGCGCGCTTGCCGGCGCCAACGTCAGCGCCGAGGACGAGCTGTGCTTCCTCGGCGCCGGAATGTACGACCACTATGTGCCGGCGATCGTCGACATGCTGATGGAGCGCTCTGAGTTCCTGACCCCCTACACGCCCTACCAGCCCGAGATCTCCCAGGGCGGGCTGCAGGTCATGTTCGAGTACCAGACCGCCATCTGCGAGCTCACGGCCTTGCCGGTCTCCAACGCCTCGGTGTACGAGGGACCGAGCGCGGTCGCCTCCGCCGGCTATCTGGCCAAGCTCCACAACGGTCGCTCGCGCTTCGTCGTGAGCGCCGGGCTGCACCCCCACACGCTCGCCACCCTGCGCACCTACGCCCACGGCTACGGGATCGAGGTGTGCGAGGTCCCGCTCTCAGGAGGCCTCACAGACGCAGATGCCTGGGCGCAGGCGATCGACGTAGACACGAGCGCCGCGATCTTCGCCCAGCCGAACTTCTACGGCGCCGTCGAGGACGCCGCCGCGCTCTGCGCCGCCGCCAAGCGCGCGGGCGCAGAGCAGCTGGTCACGATCGCCCAGGTCGACCCGATCGTGCTCGGTATCCTCGCGCCGCCCGGCGAGTGCGGCGTGGACGTCGCCGTGGGGGAGGGCCAGGCGCTAGGCAATCGCCTCGACTTCGGCGGCCCCTCCTTCGGCTTCTTCGCCGCCCGCGAGCAGTATCTACGCCGGATGCCCGGGCGCATCGCCGGCGAGACCCGCGACCTCGACGATCGCCGCGGGTTCGTGCTCACGCTCC
>DATHPT010000109.1:0-8570 GCA_035483615.1 Solirubrobacteraceae bacterium
GCGCTTCAAATCGTGGCGCAGCAACACCAGCCGCTCGATGTCGGCGCGAGCGTCGGGGATGTCGACCTCGCGCTCGTGGACGCTTCCGAGGGGCAGGGCTGTAGCGAGCGCAGTCTGGATCGGGCTGCGGCCGCTGATCGCGCGGCGGCGGTCGTGGATTCTCGACAGCAGGCGTTGCTCGAGAGCGTTGGCTATGTGCGCCATGCTCGAGAACCCGCCACCGTGCTGGGAGCAGGTCAGCAGCTCCAGAGTGGCCTGGCTGTAACAGTCTTCGAGATCCGCGCGCGCAAGGCGATGACGGTGCACGCCAAGCAGCAGCTCGCGGCGCGCGCCCGCCACGAGCGCGATCGCCTCCGCAGGATCGAGCGCCCCTGGGCGCCCGTCCCGGCCGACTCGCATGGAGCTCGCCACGAGTCGCGCTTACCTGTCCTGTCGGGTGGACACGCGAGCATGTCGGTGCAGATGGCCCCTAGACCCCCCTCTCAGTTCGTGTGCTCCTCAGAGCGGCGACGATTTGGATGAGTGGCTTCGGGGCAGAGCCACAGTTCATACGATGAGCTCTTCCAACCCCAATCGGTCATGAAGCCGTCGAGTCGACTGCGTGGGGCGTTGCGGGCCCTCGACGGCTATCAACAACGCAATCGAGGACTCGGCTTCGCGGTGGCGGTCATCAAGCGCTTCCAGGACGACGAGGCGAGTCAGATGGGAGCGCTGATCGCCTACTACGGGTTCTTCTCGCTGTTTCCGCTGCTGCTGGTGTTCGTGACGGTGCTCGGCTTCGTGCTTCAGGGCAATCCGAGCGCCCAGGAGAGCGTGCTGCATTCGACGCTCAGCCAGTTCCCGATCATCGGCACGCAGTTGCAGAACAACGTGCACTCACTGAAAGGCAACGTTCTTGCGCTCGCGATCGGGATCGCGGGATCGCTGTTTGCGGGACTGGGCGTGACGGGAGCCACCCGCAAAGCGTTCGACGCAATCTGGCAGATCCCCAGCCGCCGTCAGCTGGGCTTCCTCGCCTGGCGGCTGCGAAGCCTGGGTCTGCTGGCGGTGCTGGGAGTGCTCAGCATCGTCTCGACCGTGGCAGCCGGATACGTGACCGCCGCGACTGCCGGCGCGACGGCGGTGCTGGGAGGGGTGCTGGTCGCGCTCGCGGCGAACCTGCTGCTGTTCTTCACGGTCTTTCGGATGCTGACCTCCGAGGACGTCAACACGCGCGACTTGATCCCGGGCGTGATCCTCGCCGCGCTGGTGTGGCAGGTGCTGCAGCACGTCGGCGGCCTGTATGTGGAGCATGTGGTGCGCCACGCCAAGGACACCTCTGGCCTGTTTGCGTTCGTGCTCGGGCTGCTCAGCTGGCTGTACCTGGGCGGCCAGCTGATGCTGATCTCGGCCGAGGTGAACGTGGTTCGCGCTCGAGAGCTGTGGCCGCGTAGCCTCCTGGGCAGCTCCGAGACGCCCGAGGCGCAAAGCCCACCGATGCAGGGCCGGCAAAACCAGCAGACACCGGGCCAGCAAAACCAGCAGATGCAGGGCCAGCAAAGCCCTCAGACACGGGACCGGCAGAGCTCCCAGACCAAGGGGCGGCAGAGCACTTGAAAGACGCTCGGGCGCGGTCTATACTAACTACACTTTCGTAAGCTTATATGGAGCGTATACCGATGGCTTCAACTCCCCCATCCTCCCCACAGAGCTCGCAGGAGCAGCAGCCAAAGCCCGTCCTGCGACTGATTCCGCTCGATGACACGGTGGTGTTCCCGAGCATGGGCATCACCCTCACGATCGACGTCGGCGACGACGAGCGCGTTGTGCTCGTTCCACGCCACGAGAACGAGTTCCTGGAGGTCGGCACGATCGCCGAGGTCTCCGAGCAGTTGCGTCTCCCCGGTGGCGGCCACGCGGTCGCCCTCTCGGGCGAGCACCGTGCGCTGATCGGCGCGGCGCAGACCGGTCCCGAAGGCGAGCTGCGCGTAGAGGTAGACGAGCGTCCCGACGATGTTCCGGTGGACAAGCGCACACGCGAGCTCGAGCGCGAATATCGCGCAGTGGTCGAGGAGATCCTTGAGCTGCGCGGCGACGATGGCCGCATTGCCGCGTTCCTGCGCGCGATCGTCGAGCCGGGGCCACTGGCCGACTCCGCCGGCTACTCCCCCAACCTGACCTACGAGCAGAAGGTCGAGCTGTTGCGCACGCTTGGTGTGACCGACAGACTCGAGCTCGCCGTCAAGCTGCAACGCGACAGCCTCGCCGAGCTGCAGGTGCGCAAGCGTATTCGCGAGGACGTCCAGGAGGGCGCCGACAAGCAGCAGCGCGAGTATTTCCTGCGCAAGCAGATGGAGTCGATCCGCAAGGAGCTCGACGAGGACGAGGGCTCGATCGTCGAGGAGTACCGCGCCAAGATCGAGGCAGCTGAGATGCCCGAGTCCGTGCAGGAGCAGGCTCTGAAGGAGCTCGGCCGCCTCGAGCGCATGGGCGAGCAGACAGGCGAGTCAAGCATGATCCGAACCTACCTGGACTGGCTGATAGCCGTGCCTTGGAACAAGCGCTCGGAGGAGCACCTGGATCCGGTGGCGGCACGGGCGGTGCTCGATGCCGACCATGAGGGCCTTGAAGACGTGAAGGACCGCATCACCGAGTACCTGGCGGTGCGCAAGCTGCGTCAGGACCGCGGCATCGAGGCCGACCCCAAGTCGGGGGCGATCCTCACGCTGATCGGTCCTCCCGGCACCGGGAAGACCTCGATCGGCGAGTCGATCGCACGCGCGACTGGACGAGAGTTCGTGCGGATGTCGCTTGGCGGTGTGCGCGACGAGGCCGAGATCCGCGGGCACCGGCGCACGTACATCGGCGCTCTGCCGGGACGGCTGGTGCGCGCTCTGCGTGACGCCGGGACGATCAATCCCGTGATCCTGCTCGACGAGGTCGACAAGGTCGGCGCCGACTGGCGCGGAGATCCCTCGGCAGCGCTGCTCGAGGTGCTTGACCCCGCCCAGAATCACTCGTTCCGCGACCACTACCTCGACGTGGAGCTCGACCTCAGTCAGGTCATGTTCATAGCGACCGCGAACGTCGCCGACACGATCCCCGGGCCGCTGCTCGACCGCATGGAGGTGATCCGCTTCGACGGATACACCAGCGAGGAGAAGCTAGCGATCGCCAAGGGCTATCTGTGGCCGCGCCAGCGCGACCGCAACGGTCTGCGCGAGGAGGAGGTCAGCGCCTCGGATGACGTGCTCAGGACGATCATCGCCGAGTACACGCGCGAGGCGGGCGTGCGCAACCTCGAGCGAGAGCTCGGAACCGTGCTGCGCAAGACCGCCACCAGAATCGCCTCGGGCGAGGTGGAGCCACCTGTGGAGATCGAGCTGGATACCGTGCGCGACGCGCTCGGACGGCAGAAGTTCTTCCAGGAGTCCGCGGCACGGACCGCCACACCGGGCGTGGCCACCGGCCTGGCCGTCACCGGAACCGGCGGAGACGTGCTGTTCGTCGAGGCCACCGCCATGAAGGGCAGTGGCTCCGCCGGCAATGGGCTGGTGCTCACAGGGCAACTGGGCGACGTGATGAAGGAGTCGGCGCGGATCGCCCTCTCCTACGTGCGCGGTCACGCCGAGGAGCTGGGCATCGACCCTTCGGCGTTCGAGAACAGCGAGTTCCACGTCCACGTGCCGGCAGGCGCTATCCCGAAGGATGGGCCCAGCGCAGGCGTCACGATGGTCACCGCGCTCGCCTCGCTGCTGTCGGAGCGCCCTGTCAAGCACACGGTGGGCATGACCGGCGAGGTGACGCTGCAGGGCAGAGTGCTGCCAATCGGCGGCCTCAAGCAGAAGGCTCTCGCCGCCCATGCCGCCGGCCTGACCGACGTGATCCTGCCGGAGCGCAACCGTGGCGACCTCGACGACATCCCGGAGGAGGTGCGTGAGCAGATGAGCTTCCACCCGGTGATGAGCGTCCAGGAAGTGCTCGACCTCGCGCTCGAGCCGGCGCCCAAGATCGCACAGGTCTCCTAGCCGGAGACGTTCGATGTCACGCAGCACACGTCGATGTCAGCCAGTGCCGTTGGAGGTCCGCCAGGCGGCGGACCTCCTCGAGCGGCGCTGGCAGCTGTCGATCATCTATGCCGCCCTGACGGGAGCGCTGCGTTTCAACGAATTCGCCGAGGCTGTGGCGGGTATCTCTCCGCGTATGCTCTCCGAGCGCCTGCGCGACCTGGAGGGCGCCGGGCTGATCGAGCGGACTGTGCTCCCCACGAGCCCGCCGACCGTCGAGTACCGATTGACGGTGCGCGGCCGGCGACTTGCGCCGGTCATCGAGGCGATGCGCGCCTATGCGGAGAGCGTTGGCTGATGCCCCTCTGCTCGAGCGCCAGCTCTCGCTCAAGCCCCAGCGCTAATCGGTCCCTCCCGCAACAGTCATCGCGCCGCCGCTGAGAGCGAGGTCTCCCTCGTGGCATCCGGCAGCATCCAGGGCGGCGCCCACGAGCTGGCCACCCTCACACTCCTGGGCACGTACCGCGCGACGGGGATTACGCACTCCGACAGCCCCCACAAGACCGCCGGCAGCAACCAGCAGCGCGGCGATTCCCAGGCCCAGGTGGAAGCTGTCGAGCGAGGCTTCGTCGGCCGCCACAGTGATCGCTTGAGCTTGCGCGTGGGGGAGTCCGCTTGTGTCAGGACGGCCGAGCGGAAGCCGCTTGGCTTCCGCCACAGCCGCTTGCGCCGGCGGTCCGAGCGGCCGGCCGGCCAGGTTGCTGTCGAGGCCTGACACGAACGAGGCCGCAACCGCCGCTCCCACGGCTGCCGTGCCCAGCAGACCGGCGACCCGCGCCACAGCGTTGTTGACGGCCGAGGCGATGCCGGCCTGGCTTGTGTCCACGCCCGCGAGCACGGCGGCTGTCAACGGGGCCACTGTCATCGACAAGCCCAGCGAAAAGACGAGAATGCCGGGCAGCACATCGGTGAGATAGTCGACGTGCACCCCGATGCGCTGGAAGAGCAGCAGCCCGCAGGCGGCCACCAGTGGACCGGCGCCCATGAAGAACCGTGGGCCGAAGCGATCCGCGAGCGCGCCGAAGCGCTTGGAGAGAGCAAACATGACCGCCGTCGCCGGCAGCGTGGCAAGACCGCTCTGAAGCGGCGTGTAGCCGCCAATCTGCTGCAGGAAGATCGTCAGAAAGAAGAACAGGATCGATAGTCCCGCGTACATCGCCAGGGTCTCGATGTTCCCTGCGGAGAAGTTGCGTCGGCGGAAGAGCGCGAGCGGCAACATCGGATCGCGCGTGCGCGACTCGTGCACCACGAAGCACACGAGCAGCACAGCGCCGGCGATCAACGGGCCGATCACGGCCGGATCGCTCCAACCGAGCCGAGGTTGCTCGATCAGCGCGAACACCGGCCCACCGAGTCCCAGAGCGCAAAGAAATCCGCCCAGGAAATCGATCCTCCGCGAGGTCTTGAGACGGGGCTTGGCGCGGGGTATGACGGCAAGGATCAATGTCACGCAGATCGCGACAAGCGGCAGATTGATAAGGAAGATCGCTCGCCATGAGGAGATCTGAAGCAGCTCGCCTCCCACCAGCGGCCCGAGCACGGTGGCGATCCCTCCCCATGCGGTCCAGCTGCCGATCGCCGGACCGCGCTCGGACTCTCGAAATGTCGCGACGATCACCGCTAGCGCGCTCGGCGTGAGCAGAGCGCTCGCCACTCCCTGCAGCGCACGAGCCGCGATCAGCGCACCGATCGTGGGCGCCAGCGCACAAAGCAGCGACGCGGCCCCGAAGCCTCCGACGCCGAGCGCGAAGATTCGCCGCTCGCCATAGAGATCCCCCAGCGAGCCACCAACCAGAATCAGCGATCCGAGTGTCAGCAGATAGGCGTTTACGACCCATTGCTGAGCTGCCAGCCCTCCGCCGAGATCGCGCTGAATCGTAGGCAGCGCCACGTTCACCACCGTGCTGTCGAGCAACGCGATACCGGAGCCGAGGATGCAGGCGACGAGCGTCAGCCGCTTCCTGGAAGCTTCGTCTTCGAGGAAGCGAGCTCGCAAAGAGGCCATTGCAAGCACGGTACTCCGCAGACGGGGCGAGAGACCGCGGCGGGCTCGCGACGATGCTGCTCAGACAGCAGCGCCGGCAAGCGCCCAGGCAGCCTTGCCTTCACGCTCGGTCTTCACCACGGCCCCCTCTGAGAGAAGGCGACGCAGATTGCCGTTGAGGTTCGGGCCGCTCATCGCCGTGACGACCGCCAGCTCGCTCACCGTATGCGAACCGTGATCCAGGGCAGCGAGAATCGCCTCGCGCGCGGCGCCGCGCGCGGCTCGCTCTTGCTTGGGCTTTGTTGACGACTTCGTTGATGGCTTCCTCGACGGCTTCACGGAAGGCTTCGTTGACGACTTAGTGGAGCGCTTGGTTGACGGCTTCGTGAAGGACTTCGGAGTCTTGACATCCGCAGACGCAGCTTCCGCGCCCTCCGAGAACGATCCGTTCTCCGCGCCTCTCTTGAGGAGCGCATCGGCGGCCACCAGCAGCTGCTCGCGCTCGTCGAGCAATGGGCGCAGCTCGCTCAGACGCTCGTCGATTTCACGGTAAATGGTGCTCAACAAGTCGGGGGCCATGCTCGTCCTTCCGGAGTCAGGTTGTTCTAAAGCGCGACATTCTCGCAGCCGCCTGCTTTGCGTCTGCGTGTGCGGGAGGCTCATTGGCCACGACCTTGTGCGTCTCAGTCGGCGAACGCGGTGCGCACTGCTTTTATACCGGCAGCGGACAGATCCAGGAACTCATAGGTCCCCTCCCTCAGCAGCTCGGTTGCTGCGGCGGTGGCGGCGCCGAGAGCCGCGAACGCGAAAGCGCCTCCCACCGAGATCCGTTTTATGCCGAGCTCCGTCAGCTGCGCAACCGTCGGTGCGCCAGGACGCACAAGGACATTCACGGGAAGATCGACGGACGCAATCACCTCGCGGATCTCCTCTGGCTGGTGAAGCCCCGGCGCATAGAGCACATCCGCACCGGCCTCTTGATAGGCCTGCAGGCGCGCGATCGTGTCTGTCAGGTCGGGGTTCTCTCGCACATAGTTCTCCGCCCGCGCGGTCAGCACGAGCCGGACGGGTCCTGCGTGTGCTGCCTCCGCGGCAGCAGCGATCCGCTCGGCTGCCTCATCGGCCCCGTACAGACGCTCGTCCGCGCCGCTCCAATCCTCGACCGAACAGCCGGCGAGACCGGCCTCCAGGGCAAGGCCGATGGTCTCGGCGACGCCGGCGGGATCGCTTGCGAAGCCGTCCTCGAAATCGGCTGACAGCGGCACGTCCGTGGCGCCCGCAAGCGCCGCCGCGTGTGCCACGGCCTCCTCACGGCTTGTGGAGTAATCAAGTCGCCCGAGCGTGGCCGCGTAGCCGCTGCTCGTCGTCGCAAGCGCCTTGAAGCCAAGCGACGCGAGCAGCGTCGCCGAGCCGACGTCCCAGGCGTTGGCCAGCAGCAGCGGGCGCTGCTGGCGATGAAGCTCCAGAAAGTCGGCTGCCCGATCGGCGTGCTCCTGCATTTGCGTCTCTCCAAAGCCTCAGATTTACAGCGGGGGCTCCAGTATTCCAGTCTCAGTGGGAGCGGGCGCGAGCGGTATCGCGCTCAGCCAGTGCCTTGAGCGTCAGGAGTTGCTTGCGCATCATCGCGAGGTCGCCCAGCGCCAGGGTGGAGCCCATCAAGGCAGTTCCGATGCGACCGCCGGGCGGATCGAAGAGGACCCGCGCAACCAGACGTGTCTGCTCAACGTCGGAGAGCGTCATGTAGGTCACCGCGACACGACGGCTGCGTAGCGTCAGGTGCTCGTCTTGGCGAAAGTCGGCAAGCGAGAAGATCGTCATGAAGCGCTGTCCGACCTCCAGGCGCTCGGTGCCACTGACCAGCTCCCGGGGACTCCTGCGGCCGAGATTGTCCAGGAGGTCATAGCTGTAGGGCGCCAGCTTGAGCTGGCAGAGCCAGCGGAACACCATGGAAGGTGAAGCGGAGATCGACACGGCGCGGTGAACCCGGACGGATGCATCGGTCCGCAGCGAATCGCAGGACATCGGCAACGCGCACTCCTCCGCCCTCGTTCCCCAGTTCGCGCCTGCGATCATGCGCGCCGAGCCACGTTGAAAAGCAAGCGCCGAACGATCAGCCGGTGTGCGCGGGTGCCGATGACAAGCGCGCGGTAGGCGCCTCCCGTGAGACCAGGGAACTCAGCCGATGTGCGAGCCCGCAGGCCGCACCCCGACTCTGTGCCCGTGAGCTCGAACGTGAGCGCGTAGCGGGAGAAGCGATGGTGACCTCGCAGCGCCAGACGCCGTGGAGCGTCCACATCTGCGACGGCAAAGCCGGGCAACGTGTCGCCCAGAACGACCGTGGGACCCCAGGCGCCGCGCATCTCGCCTGGCGTGACTCCCAGCGCTCGTGTGAGCGGCGCCCGCGCCGGTCGGCCCAGGTCAGTGCGCAGAACCGAGATCAGCGCGCCCCAGACCCGCTCAGCGGTGGTGTCTATCTGGATGGAATGCTCATCTATGTAGGGCAACTGCTCCATATAGAATGATTACACTACATCAATGGC
>DATHPT010000110.1:0-15295 GCA_035483615.1 Solirubrobacteraceae bacterium
CGAACCGGTCTTCGATTACGGGCGGGTACCCGCCGACTGGGTGGTGACCGACGACGGTCATCGAGCCGACGCCAGCCCCGAGGGCGCCCTCCGAAAAGAGGACCAGGCAGGCGACGCAGGGCAGACGGTCAGGCTGCAGACGGACATGGCGGTCGGCGTGGAGGGCGATTGGGTGAGGGCCCGCCATGTGCTCAAGCAGGGTCAGCAGATCTACTGCGCGCTGTCGTGGGCTGAGGAGCTGGCGGTGCCCGAAGACATCGACGACGCCAACGCACGGCTGTCCTGCACCGCCAGCTTCTGGCGCGGCTGGCTGAGTCGCGCGCGCATGCCCGACCACCGCTGGCGCGACCCGATCCAGCGCTCGGCGCTCACGATCAAGGGCCTCACCTATATGCCCACCGGCGCGACGGTGGCGGCGCTGACAACCTCGCTGCCCGAGACGCCAGGGGGCGAGCGCAACTGGGATTACCGCTACACGTGGTTGCGCGACTCCACCTTCACGCTGCAGGCCCTGCACTACCTCAACCTCGACTGGGAGGCAGAGGAGTTCATGCAGTTCATCGCCGACCTGGAGCCCAACGGCGATGGGGCGCTTCAGATCATGTACGGGATCGACGGGCGGCGCGACCTCACCGAGTCGACCCGCGACGACCTCTCGGGCTATGCGGGGGCGAGCCCTGTGCGGATCGGCAACGGCGCGTTCGACCAGCGCCAGAACGACGTGTTCGGCGCGGCGCTCGACTCGATCCTGCTGCACACTCGCCGCTCCGAACGGCTGCCGCGCAGGCTGTGGCCGATCGTGCAGGCCCAGGCCGAGTGCGCCACCAACGTCTGGCGCGAGCCCGACCAGGGCATCTGGGAGGCACGGGGCAAGCCCCAGCACTACGTGTCCTCCAAGCTGATGTGCTGGGTGGCGATGGACCGCGCGGCCAAGCTCGCGGCGATGCGCGGCGACAGCAAGCGCCAGGCCACATGGCACGCCACCGCCGAGGAGATCAGGGCGGACATTCTCGCCCATGGTCTAACCAGCGGCGGGGTGATGCGCCAGCACTACAACACCGACGCCCTGGACGCCTCCAACCTGTTGGCGGCGATCTTCGGCTTCCTGCCGGGCGACGACGAGCGCCTGCACGCAAGTGTGCTGGCGATCGCAGAAGACCTGACCGAGAACGGCTTCGTGCTGCGCTACCGCACCGACGAGACCGACGACGGCCTCTCGGGCAAGGAGGGCAGCTTCCTGATCTGCTCCTTCTGGCTGGTGTCTGGGCTGGCGGTGATCGGCGAGCACCAACGCGCCCGTGACCTGATGGAAAAGCTGTTGAGCGTGGCCTCTCCGCTCGGCTTGTACGCCGAGGAGTTCGACACGAGCACGGGTCGCCACCTGGGGAACTTCCCCCAGGCCTTCTCGCATCTCGCACTGATCGAGGCCGCCGCGAGGATCATCCTGGCCGAGCGCATAGCGGAGATCTCCTGATGGGCTTGCGCGAGATCGCCCAGATCGGCGCCGGCGAGCGCCAGAGGGAGGTTGGGTGATGGACAGCTATGACGTGATCGTCATCGGCAGCGGCGCCGGCGGGGGCACGCTCGCGCGCCACCTGGCGCCCTCAGGCAAGCGCATCCTGCTGTTGGAGCGTGGCGACTGGCTGCCGCGCGAGCCCCAGAACTGGTCGGCGGCAGACGTGTTCGTGGACAACCGCTACGTCTCCCCTGACACCTGGTACGACGCCGAGGGCAGACCGTTCCAACCGCAGGTGCACTACTGCGTGGGTGGCGCCACCAAGATGTACGGCGCCGCGCTCTACCGCATGCGCGCCGAGGACTTCGGCGAGCTGCGCCACCACGGCGGCGTTTCCCCGGCCTGGCCGATCCCCTATGAGGCGATGGAGCCCTATTACACGAAGGCCGAGCAGCTTTACCAGGTGCACGGCTCGCGTGGCGAGGACCCCACCGAACCGTTCGCCTCGGCCCCATATGACCATCCGGCGGTTTCCCACGAGCCACGCATCGCCCAGCTCGCCGAGTCCTTCGCCGCAGCCGGGCTGCACCCGTTTCACGCGCCCTGCGGGGTGATGCTCAACGAGGGCAACATGCCCTATAGCAACTGCGTGCGCTGCTCCACCTGCGACGGCTTCCCCTGCCTGGTGCACGCCAAGTCCGACGCCGAGGTCCTGGGCGTACGACCGGCGCTCGAGCACTCCAACGTCACGCTGCTGACGAACGCCATGGCAGTGTCACTGAGCACCAATCCGAGTGGGACCGCCGTGAGCGAGGTCGTGGTCGAGCGCGACGGCCAGCGCGAGACCTACAGCGCCGACATCGTGGTGGTCTCCTGCGGGGCGGCCAACACCGCCAAGCTGCTGCTCGAGTCCGCCAGCGACAAGCATCCGAACGGTCTTGCCAACGGCTCTGACCAGGTGGGGCGCAACTACATGTTCCACAACAGCCAGGCCGTGCTGGCGATCTCCAAGGAGCCCAACCCGACCGTGTTTCAGAAGACGCTCGGTGTCAACGACTACTACTTCGCAAGCGATGCCTGGGAGTTCCCGATGGGCAACATCCAGATGGTGGGCAAGTCCGTGGCGGACATGTACCGCGGCGAGAAGCCCTTGATGACCAAGCTGGCGCCGACCTTCTCCTTGAAGGACGTGGCCGATCATGCTGTTGACTTCTGGCTGTCCACCGAGGATCTGCCTCAGCAGGAGAATCGCGTGAGCGTGGATCGCGACGGCAAGCTGACGTTGAGCTATCGCTCCAGCAACAACGGAGCCAGGGACCGGCTGTTCGAGCAGCTGCGCTCGCTGCTGGGTCATCTCGGCATGCACGAGCACCATCTGATCCCGCGCTGGGCCTACCTCGAGAACAAGATCCCGGTGGCGGGCGTGGCCCACCAGGCCGGCACCTGCCGCTTCGGCTCGGATCCTGCCTCTTCCGCCTTGAACGAGGACTGCCGGGCGCACGAGCTCGACAACCTGTACGTGGTGGACACGAGCGTCTTTCCCAGCATCGCAGCGGTCAACCCCGCGCTGACGGCGATGGCGAATGCGCTGCGGGTCGGCGACCATCTGCTGCAGCGCCTGGGCGCCAATGGAGGGTGAGCACCGCCGAAAGGTGGTGATCGTCGGCGGGGGCTTCGGCGGTCTGGCGGCCGCGCATGAGCTGAGGCACGCGGACGTTGATGTGACACTCGTGGACCGCACCCACCATCACCTGTTCCAGCCGCTGCTCTACCAGGTCGCAGGCGGCGGCCTGGCGGCCGGCGAGTGCGCCTCGCCGATCCGCACGGCGCTGCGGCGCAACTCGAACATCACGGTGCTGATGGGCGAGGCCACCGGCCTCGACGTGGAGAGCCGCCAGCTGGTCCTCGACCGCGGCGAGCGCCTGGACTACGACAGCCTGATCGTGGCGTGCGGGGCCGAGACCTCCTACTTCGGCAAAGACGAGTGGCGCGAGGTGTCCTGCGGCCTGAAGACGCTCGCCGACGCGCTCGATCTGCGCAACCGGCTGTATGGCGCGTTCGAGGAGGCTGAGCGCGCAAGCGACCCGAGCGAGCAGCGTCAGTGGATGACGTTCGTGGTGATCGGCGGGGGACCAACCGGCGTGGAGCTCGCCGGGGAGCTGCGGATCATCGCCCAGCACGGGATGAAGCGCGGCTTCAGGCGGATCGATCCCCGCAATGCGCAGGTGATCCTGCTCGACGCCGGCGAGCGTGTGACCGCCGCCTTCAGCAAGCGGCTGTCTGGCAAGGTCGCCAAGGAGCTCGCCTCGCTCGGTGTCACGGTTCGCGAGGGCGCCCGCGTCACGGCCATCGACGCACAGGGAGTGACCGCCTCGGTCGCGGGAGCCGACGAGCGGATCGACGCGAGGACCGTGATCTGGGCCGCGGGCGTGCAGGCAGTCGGCTTCGCCGGTGTGCTCGCGCAGGCAACCGGGGCCTCAGCCGATCGCGCCGGGCGCGTGCAGGTGCAACCCGATCTGACGATTGCCGGGTACCCGGAAATATCGATGATCGGCGACGCCTCAACGCTCACGGGCCCTGGAGGCAAGCCATTTCCCGGTCTGGCGACTGTGGCTATCCAGCAGGCGCGTCACGCGGCCAAGGCGATCGCCGGCGGAGCGCCGGGCGCCTCGACGCCGTTTCACTACTTTGACAAGGGGGCGCTGGCGGTCGTCGGGCGCGGCAAGGCCGTGTGTGAAATCCGCGGGCATGAAATCTCGGGGCGACTTGCGTTCTTCACCTATTTGACGGTGCACATGTACTACCTGGGCGGCGTCCGCGGGGGTCGCATCAAGGTGTTGATCGACTGGATCAGCGCCCGTCTCGGCAACCCCCAGAATCAGGTGATGGATGGCTATCTATCGAGCGTCGAGCGTCTTCCGCCTGGAGCGGACCCCTCCGGGGGCGATCGAATCTCGGCCACCGGCAGCGGCGAGCGGTGAGGGCGCTCGATCCGAGACTGCTGCAGTACGCGCGCGCGACGCGCACATTCATGTTTGCCTCGATCGGCCTCGGCACGCTCAGCGCGCTGCTGATCGTCTCGCAGGCCTGGTTGCTGGCGGATGTGGTCGCGAGCGCCTTCTCAGATGGCAGGGACCTGGCGCAATTGCAAACGCCCATGATCGTGCTGCTGTGCGTGGTTGTGGCCCGGGCGGCGGTCGCCTGGGGGGCTGAGCTTGCGGCCGGTCGCTGCTCGGCTCGCGCGAAGTCGCAGCTGCGCGGCGCCCTGCTGGAGCGGGTCGCCGGGCTTGGCGCGGACAGCTCGCGCCGGGAGCGCACGGGCGAGCTCGCTGTCCTAGCCACACGCGGGGTGGACGCGCTCGACGGCTACTTCTCGTTGTACCTGCCGCAGCTGTTCCTTGCTGTGATCGTGCCACTCGTCGTGCTCGCCGCCGTGGTTGGCAAGGACTGGATCTCGGCGGCGATCATCGCTTTCACGATTCCCCTGATCCCTCTGTTCATGGCGCTGGTGGGAGCCACCACGCGCGAACGGATGGACCGTCAGCTGCGTACGTTGCAGCGCCTGGCCGGGCACTTCCTCGACGTGGTGGCCGGACTGCCGACACTGAAGGTGTTCGGGCGCGCGAAGGCCCAGGCGGCAAGCATCCGTGAGGTCTCAGAGCGCTATCGAGACACGGCGCTCTCGACGCTGCGGATCACTTTCCTCTCCTCGCTGATCCTCGAGCTCGTGGCGACGTTCTCGGTGGCGCTCGTGGCGGTGGCGATCGGCCTGCGCCTGATGGGCGGGGAGCTTGGATTGCGCACGGCGCTGTTCGCGCTGGTGCTTGCCCCGGAGGCCTATCTGCCGCTGCGTCAGCTCGGCGCCAACTATCACGCGAGCGCCGAGGGCATGGCCGCGGCGGAGCAGGTGTTCGCGGTGCTCGAGAAGCCTTTGCCGGCGCGCGGCGTGCACCGCGAGGCGCCCGACATGACAGTGACGGACATCGCGGTCGAAGGGCTGTGGGTCACCTATCCCGGACGCTCCAAGCCGTCGCTCGAGGACGTGTCGCTGAGCGTCGAGGCCGGCGAGGTCCTGGCACTTGCGGGCCCGAGCGGCTGTGGCAAGTCGACCATGCTGAGCGTGCTGCTTGGCCTGACCGTCCCCGAGCAAGGAACGGTGAGCGTCGGGGACGTGGAGCTGGCCGATCTCGACCCCGACGCGTGGCGCTCCCAGATCGCGTGGGTGCCACAGCGACCGCATCTGTTCGCAACCTCGATCGCTGAGAACATACGTCTCGGGCGGCGCGGTGCATCCAGCGAGGAGCTGTGGGAGGCCCTGAGCGCGGCTGGGCTCGCCGATGTGGTGGCGGCCCTGCCCGAGGGCCTGGACACGGTGCTCGGCGATCGCGGCGCCGGGCTCTCCGCCGGCGAGCGCCAGCGGGTGGCGCTCGCGCGAGCGTTCCTGCGCGACTCACCGTTGCTGCTGCTCGACGAGCCCACCGCCAACCTCGACGGCCAGACCGAGCACGAAGTTTTGGACGCTGTGAGGCGTCTGTCTCACGGGCGCACGGTGGTACTCGTGGCACACCGTCCCGCGTTGCTGCTGCTGGCCGACCGGGTGGTCACGCTCGGCGCGGTCAAGGTGGCGGCGTGATGAGCCCGGCCTCCACGGATCGAGCGGTGCGGTGAGCGCACCTTCCGCCGCCCGCCCAGCCTCACCGCTCCTCGAGAGCCGTGAACCCGAGGCGCCGTTGTGGCGGACGCTCGCAATCGCGCGTCCCGCCGCGGGGCGCCTGGCGCTGGCGACGCTGCTGGGCGCAGGCGCGGTGGCAGCCGCGATCGGGCTGATCGCCACTTCGGCGTGGCTGATCTCACGCTCCTCTCAGCACCCGCAGGAGTCGGTCGTGGCAATCGCGATCGTGGGGGTGCAGTTCTTCGCGCTGTCGAGAGGCCTGTGTCGCTACGCGGAGCGACTCGTCGGCCACGACGCGGCCTTTCGCGTCCTGTCCAGCCTCCGGGTCAGCGTGTATGAACGCTTGGAGCGGCTTGCCCCGCTCGGCCTGCCCGCCTTTCGTAGCGGCGACCTGCTGGCGCGGCTGGTTCATGACGTGGACTCCCTGCAGGACCTGCTGTTGCGGGTAGTGCCGCCGTTTGCGATCGCACTGCTCGTAGGCGTGGCCACGGTGGGGTTGGTGTGGTGGATGCTGCCGGCCGCCGGCCTGATCCTGCTGGTGGCGCTGCTGATCGCAGGCGTGCTCGTGCCGTGGTTGACGGGCACGCTTGCCGCGCGTACCGAGGCCAGGCAAGCGGCCGCACGTGGGCTTCTCACGGAGTCTGTGGTCGACCTGTTCGAGGGCGCCCCCGAGCTGATCGTGAACGGGGCCGCACCTGAGCAGTTGAGGCGTGCGCTGGCGGCCGATGGGAAGCTCACACAGGTTGCGCAGGCGACTTCGCGCACCGCGGGCATCGGCCAGGGACTGACCACTCTCTGCTCCGGGCTTGCGATGTGGGGTGCACTGCTGGTGGGCGTCGCCGCCGTCCACGGGGGCCGGCTCGACGGCGTGCTGCTGGCAGGCATTGCGCTGATCCCGCTCGTGGCGTTCGAGCTCGTGACGGGCTTGCCGGCGGCGACCCAGACGCTCCAGCGTGTGCGCCGCGCGGCTGCGCGGGTGCAGGAGGTTCTCGATACCCCACAGCCTGTGACAGAGCCCGAGCATCCGGTCAAACGCGACACGCTGGCGCCAAACCTGAATGTGCGCGACCTGCGCAGCTCCTATCCCGGCGAGACCCGCGCGGCACTAGCGGTCGTGGACCTCGACTTGAGCCCAGGCAGACGCGTGGCGATCGTAGGCCCGAGCGGTGCCGGCAAGTCGACCCTGGCGGCGGTGCTGATGAGATTCCTCGCTTACCAGAGCGGATCCGTCGAGCTCGACGGAGTCGAGATCTCACAGCTGAACGGCGACGAGCTCAGACGGGTGGTCGGTTCGGTGAGTCAGGACGCCCACGTGTTCGACAGCACGCTCGAGGAGAACCTGCGCCTCGCCAGACGCGATGCGACCGAGGACGAGCTGCGCGATGCGCTTGGGCAGGCACGGCTGCTCGAGTGGGTCGAGGAGCTGCCGCAGGGCCTTGCAACCGAGGTCGGCGAGCGCGGCGCACGGATGTCAGGCGGACAGCGCCAGCGCCTGGCGATCGCCCGAGCGCTGCTGGCCGACTTCCCCGTGTTGATCCTCGATGAGCCCGGCGAGCACCTTGACGCCCACACCGCCGATGCGATCCTCGCCGACCTGCTCGCTGAAACGAGCGGGAGAGCGACGCTGCTCATAACCCACCGGCTGTCTGCGCTCGAGCAGGTCGACGAGGTGATAGCGCTCGATCGTGGCCGGGTGCGCGAACGCGGGACACACGCCGAGCTGATCGAGCTCGACGGTCACTACGCGGAGCTGTGCCGCCGCGAGATGGGCGATGGTGTCAGAGCATGACCAACGACCTGGCCCGCTGGCAGTTCGCCACGACGAGCATCTACCACTTCCTGTTCGTGCCGGTGACGATCGGGCTGGCTTTTCTGGTCGCGCTTCTGCAGACGGCGTGGCATCGCAACCAGAAGCCTGAATACAAGCGTGTGACGCGCTTCTTTGGCACGCTGCTGCTGATCAACGTCGCGGTTGGGGTGGTCACCGGTCTGGTGCAGGAGTTCGAGTTCGGGATGAACTGGTCGTCCTACTCGCGCTTCGTGGGCGACGTCTTCGGCGGCCCGCTGGCGATGGAGGGGCTGGCGGCGTTCTTCCTCGAGTCCACCTTCCTCGGCCTGTGGGTGTTCGGCTGGGATCGCCTGCCCAGGCGGGTGCACCTGGCCTGCATCTGGCTGGTGGCGGCCGGCGCGATGCTCTCGGCGATGTTCATCCTGGCCGCCAACTCCTGGATGCAGCACCCGGTCGGCTATGTGCTGAACAGCCACGGCCAGCCGCAGCTGAACAATGTGTGGGCGCTGTTCACCAACCCGACATTCCTGTGGGGATACGTCCACGTGATCCTGGCCTCGCTGGTGACCGGCTCGCTGGTGATGCTTGCGATCTCGGCCTGGCACCTGCGCAAGCAGAGCAAGGTGGAGGCCTTCCACCACACGGCCCGATTGTCGGTGCTGGTGCTGCTGCCGGCGATCCTGTTGCAGATGTTCGTCGGCAACAAGCTCGGCGAGATCGAGAACACCTACCAGCCGGCCAAGATCGCGGCGGCGGAGGCACAGTGGAACAACTGCCAGCCGTGCTCGTTCTCGGCCTTTCAGATTGGCGGCGGCAACAATGACCAGACCCCGACCCAGGTGATCGCGATCCCGCATCTGCTCTCGGTGCTCGCGACGGGGACTTGGAACGGCGCGGTCATCGGGCTCAACCAACTGCAGAAGGAAGACGTAAAGAAGTATGGGCCGGGCAACTACATCCCAGACGTGTTCATCCAATATTGGTCGATGCGCGTGATGGCCTATCTCGGCTCATTGATCGCGCTGCTGGCGCTGTGGGGGGCATGGCTGATCCACAAGGGGAGGCTCGCCCGCTCCAAGTGGTTCCTGCGGGCCGGCCTGGCGGCGGTGGTGGCACCGTTCGTGATGAACACCGCTGGCTGGCTGCTGACCGAGAGCGGCCGCCAACCGTGGATCGTGCAGGGACTGATGAAGACGGTCAATGCCAACTCCCCTTCGGTCAGCTCGACCGACATCTGGATCAGCCTGATCGCGTTCGTGCTGATCTACATCGCGCTCGGCGCGGCCGACCTGATCCTGATGCTGCGCTACTCGCGCAGGGACCTGGACCCAGACGACGGCCCCGAGGGGACGAGCCCGGACAAGCACGCCCCGACCCCGGCCATGAGCTACTAGGAGAGCCCGGTGCAGCTTCACACGATCTGGTTCGTGATCCTCGCGATCTTCTGGATCGGGTTCTTCGTGCTCGAGGGCTTTGACTTCGGCGTGGGCATGTTGCACGCGATCGTGGGGCGCGACGAGCAGGAGCGCAAACGCGCACTCAGCACGATCGGCCCATGGTGGGACGGGAACGAGGTGTGGCTGGTCGTCGCGGGCGCCGGCACGTTCGCAGCGTTCCCCGGTTGGTACGCGACGATGTTCTCTGCTCTGTACCTGGCGCTGCTGCTGGTGCTGGTGGCGCTGATGGCGCGTGGCGTATCGCTCGAGTTCAGGGAGAAGAGCGAGAATCCCCGCTGGCGATCGACGTGGCGCTGGGCGCTGACGATCGGCTGCCTGCTGATCCCGCTGCTGCTCGGCGTCGGGTTGGGCGACCTGTTGAATGGCCTGCCGATCGACTCGAGCCACGAGTACACGGGCAACTTCTTCGACCTGCTCACACCATATGGGCTGTGGACCGGCGTGACGCTGGTGGCGCTGTGCCTGCTGCACGGCGCCACGTTTCTCAAGCTCAGGACGACGGATCGGGTGCGTGAGCGCGCCCGTGAGCTCGCTCGGCCGCTGGGTTGGGCGGCGATCGCGGGCGTGGTGGGCTGGGTGATCTGGACGCGCAGCGTGGCGGGTGGCCCCGACGTTCCCCAGCCCGTGGAGATCCTGGCGGTGATCGCCGTCGCCTTCGCCGCGCGCCTGGCGATCACCGACCACGACGGCCTGTCCTTCGCCGCCTCAGCCGTCGCGATCGCCGCGACCGTCGGCTCGATCTTCATCGACCTGTATCCGAACGTGATGGTCTCGAGCACCAACGCCGCCTATGACCTGACCGTCAACAACACGGCCTCCGGTCACTATGCGCTTGTGGTGATGACCATCGTCGCGGTGATCTTCTTCCCGCTGGTGCTGCTCTACCAGGGCTGGTCCTTCCACGTGTTCCGCGCTCGGCTCAAGGCTCCGCCGGAGTCGGCGGAGGGCCAGTCCCGCCCCGAGCCGGTCGCGCCACAGCCCGGCTAGGCACGATCGCTGCGCCGCTCGTCGAGTGCTGTGGCGACTCAGGGTCGCCCGTCACAAGGTGTCGAGATTCGGGCGCCGCTTGGCTGAACGCCCCCTCACCAGGTGTCGAGATTCGGGCGCCGCTTGGCCGAACGCTTGCGCCAGTCGCTCGCGGGAGGGTCGAACAGCGTCGCGATCCAACGCCGCGAGTCGGCGGGGTCGATGACGTCGTCGATCTCGCCATAGGCCGCCATGTTCAGGCCCTGACCGTGCTCATAGGCAGCGGCGACGGTGGCTCGGAAGACCCGCTCACGTTCGGCGGGGTCCTCGATCGCATCGAGCTCGCGCCGCATGCCGAGGCGCACCGCCCCCTCGAGGCCCATGCCGCCGAACTCGGAGGTGGGCCAGCCGACCGTGAACAGAGGGGCCTTGAAGGAGCCGCCGGCCATCGCCTGGGCGCCGAGCCCGTAGCCCTTGCGCAGCACGATCGTGCCGATCGGGATCTCCAGGTTCGCGCCGATCACGAACAGGCGTGCGAAGTGGCGCACGGTGGCCGTCTGCTCGGCCGCGGGCCCGACCATGAACCCGGGCGTGTCGCACAGGAAGATCACGGGCAGCCCGAAGGCGTCGCACATCTGCAGGAAGCGCGCGGCCTTGTCGGCCGCGTCGGCGTCGATCGCGCCGCCGAGATGGGAGGGATCGTTTGCGACTATTCCCAACGGCCTGCCTTCGATGCGCGCGAGCGCGGTGACCATCCCGACGCCGAAGCCTCCGCGCAGCTCGAGCAGCGAATCCTCGTCGCAGAGCGTCTCGAGCACTCGACGAATCGCATAGGCGCGCTTGCGCTCTTCGGGTATCAGGTACCGCAGGAGGCGCTGGTCGGGCGCTGTGAACTCCTTGGCGGCCCCGCGGAAATAAGAGAGATAGCGCTTGGCCGCCGCGACCGCAGCACGGTCGTCGGGGACGCGCAGATCCACCACGCCGTTCGCGTACTGGACGTCGATCGGGCCAACATCGGCGGGGTCGTGCACGCCGAGCCCACCTCCCTCGATCATCGCGGGGCCACCCATCCCGATGCTCGAGTCCTCGGTCGCGATCACCACGTCACAACAGCCGAGCAGAGCGGCGTTGCCGGCGAAGCAGTAGCCCGAGGCGATCCCGACGAGCGGCACAAGGCCGCTGAGGCGCCCGAACAGGTGAAACGCGCGACAGTCCAGGCCCGCCACTATCGGCCAGTCCACATCACCCGGTCGCCCTCCGCCGCCCTCGGCGAGCAGCACGACCGGCAGGCGGCGACGCTCAGCAAGCTCGAACAGGCGGTCCTTCTTGAGATGGCCGCGCATACCCTGGGTGCCGGCGAGCACGGTGTAGTCATAGGACATCACCACACCAGCGTCGCCGTCGATGTCCCCGACTCCCGCCACCAGGCCGTCCGCGGGTGTGCTCGCGATCAGCTCCTCCTTGGGGCGGCGGCGCTCCTGGGCCGCGAACAGCAGCGGGCCGTACTCGACAAACGTGCCCTCGTCGAGAAGATCCGCAAGGTTCTCGCGGGCCGTGCGCCGGTGGCGCTCCCGGCGCCGCGCCACCGCCTGCGGGCGGGCGGCATCCAGGCCGAGTGCGTGGCGGGCCCGCACCGCCCCCAGATCCGCGCGGACGGCATCGAGGTCGAGCGTGGAGGCGACCGGCGCGTCAGGCTCTTTCTGCCCTGACCCGTCGCGGGGAGCGAGCACGAGCAGCGACTGGCCATCCTGCACGGCGTCGCCGACGGCGACCTCCACGCGGCTCACCACCCCATCGGTCTCGGCGACGACCTCGTGCTCCATCTTCATCGCCTCGAGCACCACCAGCGTCTCGCCGGCCCGCACCGTGCCCGCGGGTGGGTGCTCGACTGCGACGACCACTCCGGCAAACGGCGCCGTCACTGTGAGCTCGCGCGGCGCTGACATCGCGCAATCATTGCGCAGAGACGGTCGCGAGGACCGGCCCCCCGACCGCGGAGCGTGAACGAGTCGCTGACGATGCCCCACGGGGGCCGTCGTACCCTTTTCGACGGAGATGACACCGCAATGACCCGCGATCGGGTTCTGCAGGGACTCTCAGGAGCTCACAATGACCTTCACAACCTGCTTTCCAACGTCTGAGAAATAGTTGGTGTTGTCGTTGTTTCTAAGCCAAATGGGACCCGCTGCCTGGGACTCAAAATTCGACATGGTATTCCCGGCTTGGAAGAATCCAGAGTTCTCGATTCCACCAGTGCCTCCACCAGGCGCGGAAAGGCCGACCGACACTTCTCGTGGGGTGGGCGGCGAGGCGCCTATGAAACCGATCAACGACTCGACGTCCGCTTTGGCGTCAACTCGATATTGGCCCGGGTAGACGGGCAGGCCGTTCGCATCTGAGTAAGGGAAATACTTTGGGTTGCCGCTCCACCTGCCATCGGAGCGTGTATCTGTCCAGAGGTGATTGCCCGGCGCGATGGAGAGACCGGCGCTCACCCAGGGCGCATCGGCTGCCACAGTGACGATTTTCTGGCTTATAACCGTTTGATGGGCAGCGCTTATTTCCGTCAATATCGCAGGATCTCTCCACGCGGCTTCAGCTTTTGGTTCGGTCCCCCGCAACCGCGCCCTCAGGGCCGGCGACAGCTTGGCGGGAGTGACTGCCCCGTTTGCGAGCTTCGTGGAGGTGACCGCGCCAGAGCGAATCTGCCTGCGTCCAACGCTATTGGAGGGCAGCTGGGTCGCGGCGTATGAAGTGCCGCCCAGCGCAATGAACAGCGCGATGATGCCTATGTGATGACGCTTGAGATAGGCCAGCATTTCGGCGAGCCTAGCAAAAGGATCTCTACGATTTGGGTTCTGAGATCGTCCATCCAACTCACCTGATCACATTTCCGTACAGGCTCTTAGCAGGCATCTGATTCGAGGGCGTCAATTCCGAGCTCGAGCATCCGTCTCCATGCTTCGGGCTCAAGTTTTGCGGCCGCGCGGATGGCCGCGAAGATCAGGCGCAGGTCGAGCGCTGTGGCATCGGCCCGCAACCGGCCCTCGGCCTTCGCGGCGTCGAGCAGGCGCTCCAGAGAGATCACCGTGCGCGCGAGCGCAGATTGCACCGCTGGATGCTCTGAGACGGTCGCCATCGCCTCTCCGAGCACTTCGTCGGTGGCCTGGCGCTCGGCCAGCGTCCACAGCAGTCCGGTGAGCGCCGACCATGGGCCGGCCGTGCTCGCCAGGGCAGTGTCGGCGCCGTGCTCGGCTTCGGCCAGACGCTCGACCACCAGCGCCGCGAGCAGGTCGCGCTTTGAGGGAAATTGGCGGTAAACGCTGCCAACGCCGGCTCCGGCGGCGGTCGCGATCGCGGGCATCGGCGCGTCGAGGCCGTCCCTGGCGAAGACCTCTCCGGCGGCGAGCAGCAACCTTGCGCGCTTGTCCTCCGCGCCGAGCTCCGACCAGCAGGTGGTGGACATCAGAGACGGAACACTCATTCCGCTACTGTAGTGACTCGCTGTCCTGGAACGCTCATTCCGGTACTGGGACATCGCTTGCGCACATGACACCGCAGATGACCTCGTCGACCCCTGACCGTACCCACCCGACGCTGATCCTGACCGTGCTTGCGCTCGGCGGTCTGGCCTACGCGATGCTCAGCTCCGCCGTGCTGCCGGCGCTGCCGACCTTCCAGCACGCATTGCACACGAGCGAGACGGGTGTCACGTGGCTGTTGACCGCCTACCTGCTCGCGGCGTCGGTGGGCACCGCGATCCTGGGTCGGCTGGGCGACATGTACGGCAAGGAGAAGATGCTTCTGTGGACGCTCGTGATCCTCGCTGCGGGCACACTGCTGGCGGCCGTGTCGAGCTCGCTGGCGGTGATCGTAGTGGGCAGGTTCATACAGGGAGCAGCCGGTGGCATCTTCCCGCTCGCGTTCGGCATCGTGCGTGACGAGTTCCCTCGTGAGAAGGTCGCCGGCAGCATCGGCCTGCTGTCGGCGATCCTTGGGGTTGGCGGCGGCGTGGGGATCGTGCTCGCGGGCGTGATCATCGAGCACCTTGACTACCACTGGCTGTTCTGGATCCCGTTGATCCCGACAGTGCTCGCCGCGATTGCGACCTGGCGCTTCATCCCCGAGTCCCCGGTTCGGGTTCCCGGGCGGGTGAACTGGCTCGCCGCGACGCTGATGACGATCGGCATGTCGATCGTGCTGATCGCGATCAGCCAGACCACGACATGGGGCTGGGGATCGGCCAAGACGCTCGGCCTGCTCGCCGCCGGCATCGCCGTCTCGGCGGCCTGGATCGCGGTAGAGGTTCGCAGTAGCAACCCGCTGATCGACATGACGATGATGCGGATCAGAGGCGTGTGGACCACCAACGCATCCGCCTTCCTGCTCGGCGCGGGGATGTACGCGTCATTCATCGTGATCCCCCAAATCGCCCAGCTCCCGAAGAGCACGGGATTCGGATTCGGCGCCTCGGTGGTCGTGTCGGGCCTCTACCTGCTGCCCACGACGATCGGGATGACGATCCTCGGCCTGTCGGCCGGCCGGATCTCGGGTCGGTACGGCTCGCGCAGCGCGCTGCTGGTGGGAACCGGCTTTACAACAGCCGCCTTTGCGTGGCTCGCGGTCGCCCACAGCCATCCCTATGACCTGCTGATCGCCGCGGGACTGCTCGGGGTGGGCGTGGGCCTCGCCTTCGCGGCGCTCGGCAACCTGATCGTGCAGGCCGTCTCACCCGAGCAGACGGGCGTGGCGAGCGGCATGAACACCGTGATGCGCACACTTGGGGGAGCGCTTGGCGGTCAGCTCTCTGCGACCTTCATCGCCGCCAACATGGCCAGCGGACAGCCGACGGTCACCGGCTTCACCGAGACCTTTCTGATGGCCACCGGCTTCCTGCTCATCTGCCTTGCGGCGGGCTTTCTGGTTCCGAAGGAATCGACTGCCGAGACGGCCGT
>DATHPT010000111.1:0-5011 GCA_035483615.1 Solirubrobacteraceae bacterium
GCTCTGTCGAGCACCGAATGGGAAGCGCTCGAAAGCTACGAGCAGACCTTCGGCATACGCCAGATCACCGCGTATGTCTTCCCCGGGTCGACCTACGGCTTGAACTCACCGACAGTCTCCGGTCCCCTGGACGGAACGGTCGGCACGCTCACATCCGACGGCACGCAGACGTTCCCCTATCTGAACGGACCGGTGAAGATCGACACCGGCACCTACGGCTACCAGGCCACGCCACTCAGCACCACGAACTTCGACACACTGCTCACCGGCCCGAACAGTTCCTCGCTGGTGGGCGTCTACACGCGCCCGAGCGGTGCCCAGGAACTGGTTCAGACCTTCGACGGAAACAGTGGCCAGTCACAGAGTCAGCTGCTGCGCCACGGCGAGCTCAACTGGGTCACGCGGGGTGTGTTCCTCGGCGACCAGCGCAACTACCTCGCGGTCAACATCGACGACATCTTCCTGCCCGATGACAGTTGGAGCCCGAGCACCCACACAACCGACTACAACCCTGCGGACTCGATCCGAATGACCGCCGCAGACGTCGACAAGGCAGCGGCCTGGTCAAAGGAAAACGGGATCACGCTGGGCATGCTCTTCAACGGCGGCGGCAGCGATCAATACGCGGCCGAACACGCCGGCTCAGATCCACTGCTCACCGAGTTCAAGAAGTTCTCCACCAACTTCTACTGGCTCAGTCACACCTACGATCACCCGAACCTCGACTGCGCCACCCAGGCCTACACCGACACCGAGTTCCAGAGCAACACGGCCTGGGCCAAGAAGAACGGATTCTCCACCAACCCGGCTGAGGTCGTCACGGGCGAGCACTCCGGGCTGGCGAATCTCGTGCCCGGAAACCCAGGCACGGTCGATCCACCCGACATCGACACCGCATCGGTGTCCGAAAATGGCGGAGCGCTGCCCGCAGGCAGCTACGAATACGCGGTCAGCGACACCTCCTCCAACGGCGAGTCAACGGCGTCTGAAACGACCGCCATCCCCAGCGGCGCTGGTGGAGCGAACTCGACCACGCTCACCTGGCAGGCTGTGTGTCACGCCACCGGCTACAAGGTCTACAGGCGTGTAGCGGGAGCAAGCAATCCGTGGGCTTTGATCGCCACGGTGCCGCCGCCCAATCCTTCGTTCACCAACACCGGCGCAGTCGAGGTGTCATTCACCGACACCACCGGACCGTCGGCGGGCGAAGCGGCCACACCGTCAAGCGTGAACGGGGCGACCGAGAACCCCTACGCGCAGAACCCGGTGTTCGCGGCTGCGCTGAGCGACAGCGGGATCAAGTACTTCGGCTCGGACGCATCCAAGCCGTACCCCTCGAACCCGCTTGAAGTGAACAGCTCACAGCTGCCCGCCGGAGCGACATTCACCGACGGACCGGCCCAGGCGGTGCCGCGCTATCCGGAGAACATCTACTACAACGTCGCCACCCAGGCCCAGGAGGTCGATGAGTACAACACGCTCTATCTGCCCCCGTGGCTCGGTGGGGTCTGCGTCAACACCGCGGTAACCACCTGCGAGTCGACGCCGGCCACCTTCCAGCAGATCGTGGAAAGCGCGGCCACGAACATGTTCGGGCACGTGATGGGCAACGATCCCCGCCCGCACTATTTCCACCAGACGAACATCGCCGGCGACGGCATCCTCTACAACGTCCTGAACACCCTGCTGGCGCAATACCGCCTGTACTTCAACACCAGCGCACCGATCGTCCAGCTCACCGAGAGCCAGAGCGGCGCCCTGCTGGCAGAGCAACAGGCTTGGAGCAACGCTCTGGCCGCAGGCAAGGTGAGCGGCTACCTCCAGAACAACCAGGTGACGATCGTCAACAACACAGGTGCACCGATCTCCGCACCGGTGACCGGAACCTCTGTGGGGACTCTCTACGGCGGCATCAAATCCGGCTGGACTGGTGTGGCGGCGGGAAGCACCACCTACACCGCGCCGTCCTCGACACCGACCATCACCCGCGTCAACCCCACCTCGGGACCGGCCAAGGGCGGCACCACGGTGACGATCACCGGCACCGGCTTCCTGTCGGGCACGACCGTCAAGTTCGGCGCGGTCGCGGCCACGCAGGTCACCGTCAGCTCATCCACGTCCATCACTGCTACAAGCCCAGCGGGCAGCGGCGCGGTCGACGTGACCGTGAGCAATGCCAACGGCACCTCGACCGCGAGCACGGCGGACAAGTTCACCTACATACCGCCGCCCACAGTGACACGCCTCAGCCCGAACGTGGGCCTGGTGCTGCTCGGTGGCATCACCCTGATCGAAGGCAAAGGGTTCACCGGCGCCACCGAAGTGGACTTCGGGACCACACGTGGACAGTTCGCCGTGGTCAGCGACTCACTGATCCTGGCCTACTCGCCACCGCACGCCGCGGGGGTCGTCGATGTGACGGTCCACACTCCCTACGGGGTCAGCGCGATCTCGAGTGCGGATCACTTCACGTTCGCAAGCCGACTGTAGGGAGCTCTGAGCGTGGCTGGCGATCCCGGGGTTGGGCCGGGGTCGCCAGCCGCCTGAGAGCCGCGCCGTGAGACAGACGAGAAGCCACGCTCCTTCAAGCGTGGCGACCCGCTAGCGCATCGCGGGAAGCGGCAGCCACTAGCGATCCCATCGGTGGACCGCTAGCGCCGTAGCTGCGCAACCGCGTCGTCACGCGCGTGTGCCGACCGCGAGCAGGTACTCCTTCTCGAAGCGCGCCTGCTCAGCAGTGCCGCGGTTCCACTCATCGCAGAAGCGGTCGAGTGCGTCGTCGAACTCCGCCTCGCGGCCGTTGTTGGACGCGTTCGCGCGCGCGACGATGGTCGGGCCGTACCGTGCCTTGAAGTGCTCGCCATAGTCGTGGGGATGCTCGAAGGCGGTGATCTCCAGCGTGTCGCGCTCGAGCGTGCGCCAAGCGACCCGGTCTCCGAACAGCTCGCGCATGTGGTCCTCGCTGCCCCACAGCGGCGGCGACTGAGCGCCGGGCGGAGGCGTCGGGGCAAACGGGCCCATCGTCCGGAACAGCGAGCCAATCATGCCCTCTGGCGTCCAATTCAGCATCCCGATCGTGCCGCCCGGACGACAGACCCGGACCAGCTCGTCAGCGACGTCTTGGTGGTAGGGCGCGAACATCGCACCGATCGAGGACATCACGACATCGAACGTCCCATCCTCGAACGGCAAGCTCTCCGCGTCTGCTTGGA
The DNA here is from genome assembly GCA_035483615.1 of Solirubrobacteraceae bacterium. Lineage (GTDB taxonomy): Bacteria > Actinomycetota > Thermoleophilia > Solirubrobacterales > Solirubrobacteraceae > Palsa-744. The sequence continues at coordinate 3,213 of DATHPT010000111.1, forward strand.
CCCAATCGAGCTCGAGCCCGTTCGACTCCGCCTGGCGCCGGCCAGCCTCGAGCAACTCGGGCGTCAGATCGCTCGCCGTCACCCGCGCGCCGTGCTCGGCCGCCGGAATCGATGCGTTGCCGGTCCCCGCGGCGACGTCCAGCACGCTCACCCCGGCGCCGATGCCACAGGCCTCGACGAGCCGCGGTCCCAGCGGCAACAGGAAGGTCTCGACCATCGACGGGTAATCGCCCGATGCCCACATCGCACGATGGCGCGCCTTGAGCTCAGGATTCGGCACAGCGGCTGACACGGCAACCTCCCAGATAGATAGCGGCCGATCGTACTTCGCCGCGACACAAGCTGCAATCAACTTCGCGCCAAACTCGCGTCAGTCCTCACACAATCAGCTGACGCGAGTCAGCTCCAGACCCTTACGGAAGGGGGGAGATTCGAACTCCCGAGACGGGGGTTGCCCGCCTGCCGGTTTTCAAGACCGGTGCATTCAACCGCTCTGCCACCCTTCCAAGCTGATTAGGAAGGCTAATCGATTCGGCTGAGTCCGCGAGAGCTAAACGGCCGGACCAATACTGACGAGTTCTTGGCTGGCTCCGCAGAGCGCGCCAGCTGGACACAGCTCGGCGGCCACCCTGCGGCGGGGATTACGGATCCCCACGAGCGCAATCAGACCTCCGCTGGCGACGAGCACGGCTGCGATCGTGTCCGCCACACGGAAGGCATGCACGGACGCGTCCTCGAAGGTCGCTCGTAGGACAGCCCGCTCGCCTGGAGGCAATCCAACTAGGCTGGGCGAGCCGAGAGGCTGTCGCTTGGCGCGGCTGATCGCCGCGCGGCTACCGGGACCGAGCGCGGTCCGTCCTAGCGTCGCATCAACGCGACCAGCAAACGCAACAGAGACGACCGCTCCCAGCACAGCGACCGCGAAGAGCTGCGCCACACGTGAGAGCGTCGTATTCACAGCGGCGGCGACGCCTGCGTGATCCTCCTCCACCGCCCCAAGGACCGTGGCGGTCAACGGCGCAACAAGCATCGCGAGCCCCAGCCCGAAAACGAGCAGCGCCGGCAGGACCTCGCTGACGTAGTCGGCGCGCTGATCGACACGCACCAGGAGCAAAAGGCCGCACGCAGCAACCAGCGCCCCGAGGCTTATCAGCACCCGTGATCCGATGCGGTCGGCGAGCGCGCCGAAGCGGCGGGAGAGCAGGATCATCAGCAAGGTGACCGGCAGCAGGGCAAGTCCTGCCTGAACGGGGCTGTAGCCGCTGACCTCCTGCAGAAACACAGGCAGTAGAAAGATCACACCCCCTAGCCCTAGGTAGGCAGTCAATGTCGCCACGTTTCCGATCGTGAAGTTGCGCTCGCGAAACAGGCTCAACGGGAGCATCGGCGCCCGAGCTCGCGCCTCGTGCGCAATAAACGCCATCGCTCCCAGAATCCCTACCGCGAGTGAGCCGATCACCAGGGTGCTCCACCCGCGCGCCGGCTCCTCGGTCACGGCGAACACCGAACCCGAGAGCGCGACCGCCGCCAAGAAGGCCCCGAGGAAGTCCAGACGCCCGCCGGTGCCCACGCTCGCGCTCCCAGGCACGCCACGAGCAATCAGCGTCACGGTCACGAGTACGAGCGGCGCATTGAGCAGGAAGATCAGGCGCCACGAGCCGGCAGCGATCAAGACTCCCCCGATGAACGGCCCGATGACCCCGACGATTGAGCTCAGCGCGGTCCATGTCCCGATCGCCCTGGCCCGCTCGTCTTCGGGGAATACGTGGATGATCACCGCCAGTGCGCTAGGTGTCACC
>DATHPT010000112.1:0-8601 GCA_035483615.1 Solirubrobacteraceae bacterium
CTCTCCGGTCTGAACCTGCCCGTGAAGAGCGGAGCGCTCGTGGAGACGGTCGAAGCCAATACGCCAGCCTCCAAGGCGGGCATCCGCGGCGGCAACGTCGAAGCGCAGCTCTCCGGCGGCAAGGTTGCGGTGGGCGGAGACATCATCGTCGGCGTCGACGGGAAGCCCATCACGAGTGCGGAAGACCTGTCAAGCCTGATCGCCTCAAAGAAACCCGGCGATTCCATCTCGGTGGAACTGCGGCGGGCGACCGGCAGCGGTAGCTATGAACGCAAGACCGTCAAGGTGACCCTCGCCGGCAGGCCCAACTCCATCAAGAACCCCAACACGCCGGAAGGGTAAGCGCACAGCTCACGCTCCCTGTGGGCCGCTACCGTTGGGGCATGTCCGACGTCGGCACACACGTGAAGATCTGCGGGATCACGCGACTCGCGGACGCCGAGCTGGCGGTCGAGCTCGGAGCCTGGGCCGTTGGCATGGTGTTCTTCAAGGCGAGCCCACGCAGCTGCTCCCTCGCCGAGGCTCAGCGCATAACGGCTGCCCTGCGACGCAGGGCTGAGCTGTGTGGCGTGTTCGTGAACGCGCCGATGGAGGAGATCGTAGGCGTCAGCGAACAGTTGGGTCTCACGCTGCTCCAGCTGCACGGAGACGAGGGCCCCTCGTTTTGCGGTGAGGCCGCTCGGCGTACCGGCGCACGTGTGATCAAGGCTCTGCAGGTCTCTGGTCCTGGCGACATCCGCGATGCGGCGCGCTTCCACACGGACTTCCACCTGCTCGATGCGCGCTCGGCCGTGCCTGGACGAGAGCTGTTGCGGGGCGGGACGGGAGAGACGTTCGACTGGAGGCTGCTTGCCGGGCGGCGCTCGAAGGTCCCGTTGATTCTCAGCGGTGGCCTGGGTCCAGAGAACGTGACGGAGGCAATCGAACGGGTCCGCCCGTTCGCGGTGGACAGCGCCAGTGGCACCGAGAGTGCGCCGGGGCTGAAGGATCAGTCCAAGCTGGGTGACTTCTTCGCTGCCGTCGAGCGGGCGGCGTTCGATTCCTCTGGTGAGTCGGCGACACAAGCTGGGTCATCGACACAGGCTGAGTCGGTGAGGCACGCCGAGTCAGCCACACAAGCCGAGTCGATGACTTCAGCCGAGTCGGTGACGCAAGCTGAGCCGGCAGGCGCGATCGATCAATTCGGCGATGGAGCACCGTCGGTGGGGTCGCCGGCGTGAGCACCGGCATCTCTGAAAGCAGGTCTGGCGGGGGGGTTGAGCACCGCTTCGGTCGCTACGGCGGCCAGTATGTCCCCGAGACGCTGATGCCGGCGCTTGCCGAGCTCGAGTTGGCCTGGACGGCGGCGCGCGGGGACCCTTCCTATCGGCGGGACCTGGAGCGGCTGTTGCGCGACTTCGCCGGCCGGCCGACCCCGCTGTATCGAGCCGAGCGCCTGTCCGAGCGTGTGGGGCGCCCTGTATATCTAAAGCGCGAGGACCTCAATCACACCGGCTCACACAAGCTCAACAATGCCCTCGGCCAGGCGCTGCTGGCAAAGCGCATGGGCAAGCACCGGATCATCGCCGAGACCGGCGCCGGACAGCACGGCGTGGCAACCGCCACCGTGTGCGCCCTGCTGGACCTCGAGTGCGTGATCTATATGGGCGTCGAGGACACGCGCCGTCAGGCTCCCAATGTGCAACGGATGGAACTGCTTGGCGCCCGGGTGCAGGCGGTCGACGCCGGCGCAAAGACGCTCAAGGAGGCGACCTCGGCGGCGATCCGCGACTGGGTGACCAACGTGGGCGACACTCACTACATCATCGGCTCGGTTGTCGGCCCAGCTCCTTATCCGGCGCTTGTGCGAGACCTGCAGCGGGTGATCGGCGATGAGGCGCGCGCACAGATGCTCGAGCGCGAGGGGCGCTTGCCTGGGCGGGTCATAGCGTGCGTGGGCGGTGGCTCCAATGCACTCGGGATCTTCACGGCATTTTTGGAGGATGAGGGGGTCGATCTGGTTGGGGTTGAGGCCGGCGGTGACGGGATCGATACCGACCGTCACGGGGCGCCCTTGACCGTGGGAGGTCGTGCGGGCGTTCTGCACGGAGCACTGTCGGCGGTGATGCAGGACGAGGAGGGTCAGATCGTCGAGGCGCACTCGATCTCCGCCGGTCTGGACTACCCTGGAACCGGTCCTCAGCACGCCTTCCTTCGCGACAGCGGTAGGGCGCGCTATGAGGCAGTGAGTGATCGCGAGGCTCTGGCGGCGTTCCGCGAGGTGACGCGCATGGAGGGGATCATCCCGGCGCTCGAGACCGCGCATGCGCTTGCCTGGACGCTCGCTCAGGATGACGGTGAGCTGGACCTCGTGTGCCTGTCCGGACGTGGCGACAAGGATCTCGCCGAGGTGCTTGCTCGGTGAGCGCGACCGCGATCACCGGCATCGATCGGATCGCCGAAGCCTTCGCCACGAGCGGCAAGCGTGCTGCCCTCATGCCGTATCTGATGGGGGGTTTTCCGACGCTCGAGGAGTCGGTGAGGATCGGACAGTCATGTGTGCGGGCAGGGGCGGACATGCTCGAGTTGGGCGTGCCCTACTCAGACCCGCTCGCCGATGGTCCCGTGATCCACGAGGCGGGCACCCGTGCGCTTGGCGCAGGCGCCAGCATCGGCGGGGTGCTCGAGGTTGCGCGGGCGCTGGCGCCCAGCGTTCCGGTGGTGCTGATGTGCTACGCCAATCTGGTGCTTGCACCGGGGGCGGATGCCTTCGTCGAGCGTCTGGCGCAGACCGGCGCGTGCGGCCTGATCGTCCCCGATCTGCCATTCGAGGAGGCGCACGAGGTGCTGGGTGCATGTGACCGCCATGGCCTCGCGTATGTGCCGCTGGTGGCGCCCACCACGCCTCCCGAGCGCCTGGCCCGTATCGGCGAGCGGGCACGCGGCTTTCTCTACACCGTGTCGGTCATTGGCACCACCGGCGAGCGCGCAGCGCTCTCGGATCGATTCGAGCAGATCGTGGCGCGCGCGAAGGCGAGCACACAGGTGCCCGTGGCGCTTGGGTTCGGGATCTCCACGCCCGAGCACGCGCTTGAAGCGGCGCAGGCAGGCGCGGACGGGGTGATCGTGGGGACGCGTCTTGTGCGCGCGGCCATGGAGTCGGAGGATCCCGCGGCTTCTGTCGGGGTGATCGTCACAGAGCTGTCAGGCGCCCTGTCGGTCGAGTCGGCGTCTGACCCGGACGGGCTGTTATAGGATTGCGCGCGCCATGGGACTCGTACTCACCGTTACCGCCGGGCTCATCATCTGGATCGTGCTTTGGGCTCTCGGCGCCAAGGGCTTCGACTCGTTCATGCTCGCCACGCTGGTCATCGTCATCGGGGCATCCGTGAAGATCGTCGCCGGCTACCTACCGGGCCGCCGCGACCAGTAACCGGTGCGCGCGCGCTGGCTGTGCCTCGCCGCTCTTGCCTTCGTGCCGGCGTTGGCCGGGTGTGGGGGTGTGGATAGCTCACCCGCGGCGCAGCGCGTCGGCCAGCAGCTGACGATCTACTCGAGCCTGCCGCTGCAGGGACCCTCCGCGGCCATCTCACAGCAGATCGTCGGCGGGGAGAAGCTTGCGCTCTCTGACGCCGGCGGACGCGTCGGCAGATTCACCGTCAGCTTCGTGTCGCTCGACGACTCCAACCACGTCACGGGGGAGTGGGACCCGGATGTCACGGCCGCCGACGCGAAGGCCGCGGCGCAGGATCCAACTACGATCGCCTATCTCGGAGACTTCAACTCTGGCGCCACAGCCATCTCGCTGCCGTTGATAAACGCAGCCGGGATCCTCCAGGTCAGTCCGGCCAGCCCCTACGTCGGCCTGACCTCGTCGCTGGATGCGGGCCAGGGTGAGCCCGAGCGCTTCTATCTCAACGCCAAGCGAACCTTCGGGCGCGTCGCGCCTGGGGATCCGGTGCAGGCGGCCACCCAGGTGGCTCTCATGCACCGGTTGGGCGTGCGTCGTCTGTACGTGCTGGCCGACCAGGATCCGTTCGACGCGCCGCTCGCGCAGATTGTGGCGGGGGATGCCCAGCGCGCCGGGATAGCGCTCAGCGGCGAGAGCACGATCATGATCAGACCCGGCGCCAATTTCGCCGGCGAAGTGGCGAAGATCGCCGAAAGCGGCGCCCAGGCCGTGTTCATCAGCGCCACTGCCACAGGTGAAGCCGCACGTCTCTCGCGTGAACTGCACGCTGCCGATCCGAACCTGTGGCTGCTCGCGTCAAGCACGATGCTCAACTCCGTGTTCACCTCGGCTCTGGGAGCGGCTGAAAACAGCACTCTCGTCGGGTCCCCGGTGCTTGCCGCTCGTCTGTATCCGGCATCGGCTCAGCCCGTGCTTGCCCAGTATGGGCGTCGCTTCTCCTCAGCTCCCGAACCGTATGTGCTGTATGGCTATGAGGCGATGAGCGTCGTGCTTGCCGCGATCAGGGCCGCGGGTGAGCATGGGGACGACCGTAATGCCGTGATCGACCGCTTCTTTGCGACGCATGATCGCGACTCGGTGCTTGGGCGTTACTCGATCGAGCCAAATGGCGAAACCAGCCTGTCGAGCTATGCCATCGATCGGGTGGCGAAAGGCGTGCCGGTCTTCTGGCGGGCGTTCGACGCGTCCGGCTGAACGACGCTCAGTCGCCGGCGAGGGCGGCGCTCAGCGCAGAATCCAGCTGCGGATGGCGGAATTGGTAGCCGAGCACGAGCGCTCTCGCGGGAAGCACGCGTGCGCCGCCGGTGATGATCTCTGCCATCTCCCCGTAGAGCAGGCGCAGGGCAAGGGCGGGGACCGGCAGGAGCGAAGGGCGATGCAGGGCGCGACCGAGGGCTTTTGAGAAGTCGCTGTTGCGCTGCGGCTCGGGCGCCGTGGCGTTGACCGCTCCCCGCCATCTCTCATCGTCGATCGAGGCGAGCACGATCCTCACGAGATCGTCGGGATGGACCCAGGAGATGTACTGGCGTCCACTCGCTACCGGGCCGCCCAAACCCAGCTTGAAAGGGGGCAGCATCTTGCCGAGTGCGCCACCGTTGCGATCCAGCACCACGCCAGTGCGAACTCTTACGACACGGACTCCAAGCTGCTCGGCCGCTTGGGCCTCGGTCTCCCAGGCAGCACAGGTCTGTGCGAGGAAATCGCTGCCGGCGGGCGCTTCCTCGTCGATCGGCTCGTCACCGTGGGTGCCGTAGTAGCCGATCGCAGAGCCACTGACGAGTATCCGCGGGCGCTCATCCGCTGGCAGCGAGGCAAGGCCCTGCACGAGGTTTCTGGTGCCCGTCACTCGACTGGCACGGATCGCGTGCTTGGCTGAGGCGTTCCAGCGCTGAGCGACGTTCTCACCCGCCAGATGCACCACGACGTCTCGTCCTGCAAGGGCGGCGGCTGGTGGTGGCTCGCGCGACGGATCCCAGGCGACCGTCTGCAGCGCGGCGGACAGGACGTTCTGTGAGGCGGAAGGACGATCGAGTCGGTCCAGTGCGCGCCGTGGATCGCGCGAGAGCACCGTCACCTCATCCCCGCGATCTCTCAAGGACTCGACGACCTGCGGGCCGATCAGGCCTGTGGCTCCTGTGACCGTCACTCGCATGGCCGGTCTCGTGGTCCCTTTCGCCCGTCAGCCGTTGGTGTGGACTCGCTGCTCACCCAGCCCGGTCAGGGTATCGCCCTGGGCGAATCCGACCTGCTGTCCGGCTAGGGCTGTGCCGCTTGCGCGCGCCTGCTCGGCGACGGCGGCGGCCACTGCTGGGGCCACGTCACGGTTGAAGACGGACGGGATGATGTAGTCGTCGCGTAGCTCCCCATCCTCGACGATCGCGGCGATCGCCTGGGCCGCGGCGATCTTCATCTCCTCGGAGATGGCTTTCGCGCGCACGTCGAGCGCTCCACGGAAGATCCCTGGAAAGCAGAGGACGTTGTTGATTTGGTTTGGGTAGTCCGAGCGGCCGGTGGCCATGATTCGCACGTAAGGCGCGGCCTCCTCCGGGACCACCTCGGGGTTGGGGTTGGCCATCGCGAAGACCATCGCGTCGTCGGTCATCCTTGAAAGCGCATCCACCGGTAGAGCCCGGGCGCCGGAGAGGCCGATGAGCAGATCGGCTCCGTCGATCACCTCGGCAGGCGCGCCGGTGCGTCCCTCACGGTTGGTGGACTCTGCGTACCAGCGCTTGACCGAGCTCATGGTCCCGTCCAGATAGTCCTCGCGCTGAGTGCTGAGTGCACCGCGGGAGTCGGCGCCGATGATGTCGCGCACTCCTGCCTCGAGCATGATCTTCGTGACGGCGACTCCGGCGGCGCCGAGGCCGATCACGAGGACTTTGAGCCCCGTGAGGCTGCGACCTGTGAGCTTGACGGCGTTCAGCAGGGCAGCCATCACCACTACTGCTGTGCCGTGCTGGTCGTCGTGGAACACGGGAATGTCGAGGTCGCGCTTGAGGCGCTCCTCGATCTCAAAGCAGCGTGGCGCAGAGATGTCCTCGAGGTTGATCCCGCCGAACGACGGGGCGATCAGCTTCACGGCCTGCACGATCTCCTCGGTGTCCTTCGTATCCAGGCAGATCGGGAACGCATCGACGCCGGCGAACTCCTTGAACAGGCAGGCCTTGCCCTCCATCACCGGCATCGCCGCCGCCGGCCCGATGTCTCCGAGGCCAAGCACCGCCGTGCCGTCGCTCACCACCGCCACGGTGTTGCGCTTGATCGTGTATTGGAAGGCCTTGTCGGGATCGTCCTTGATCGCTGTGCAGACCCTCGCGACCCCAGGGGTGTAGGCCATCGAAAGATCGTCGCGTGTCTTCAGCGGGTGCTTGTTGTGCTGTTCGATCTTGCCTCCGACGTGCAGCAGGAACGTGCGGTCGATGGTGTCGAGCACCTCCGTCCCGGCGAGCGCGCCGATCGCATCGAGGATGCGGTTCCAGTGCTGGCGGTCTGAGGCGTCAACGACTATGTCGCGGACGCTGTGACCGGCGTCGGCCTCGACGAGGTCGACGGCGATCACCATCCCGCCCTGCTCTGTGATCGCGTCGGTGACCTGGCCAAGCATGCCCTGGGCCTCGTCGATCTTGACGCGAATGGTCAGGCGATACTGCGCACTGGGGGTGACGCTCACGGGTGTGAAGCTCCTGAAGTAAGCCGGCGCTGGTGGCCGGGCGGCCCGGCATGTTATTTGCTTGTGGGCACGGGCGCGGCTGATGACCCGGCAGGGGCGCGGCTGACGGGTCACGCGCGGCGGCAGCGGCGTGGTGGGAGACGGCGGGCTGATGCGTGCGTAGGTATGCGGACCTTGTTGCATACCTCAATTAATTGCCATGGTATTTACTCAACGTAAAGACTATTGCAATAGAGGAGAGTCGAGGCTTCCGTGTCCGTCTGGAAAGTTCTCTCGCCCGGCGTCCTAATAGAGTGGTCCGCGTGGAGCGCCGCCTGTTTCTGATCGACGGTCCCAGCCTCGTCTACCGGGCGTTCTACGCGCTGCCGGAGTCGATCGCTACGTCCACGGGCGAGCCGACCAACGCGATCTTCGGGTTCTCCTCGATGCTGGTGAAGATAGTCACCGATCACGGGGTGCAGCCGACGATGGTCGCCTGGGACGCAGGGAGCTCGGGGCGGACGGAGCTGTTCGCCGACTACAAGGCCGGACGCCGGTCGCGGCCGGATCTGCTCAAGATGCAGTGGTCGGCGATGGAACCGCTGGTCGAGGCGTTCGGCTATCGCAACGTGCGGGTCGAGGGCTACGAGGCCGACGATGTGATCGCCTCGCTCGCCGAGCAGGCGCGCACCGCCGCCGTGCCGGTGACGATCGTCACCGGCGATCGCGACGTGTTTCAGCTGATCGACGAGGAGGGCCTGGTCCAGGTGATGGCCACCGCCCGCGGGATCACCGAGACGAAGCTATACGACCACAAGGCGGTGATCGACCGCTATGGGCTTCCGCCGGCGCTGATTCCCGACTTCTATGGGTTGAAGGGCGACACCTCGGACAACATCCCGGGCATACCGGGTATCGGCGAGAAGACCGCCAGCGAGCTGATTCAGCGCTTTGGCTCGCTGGAGGGCGTGCTGTCGCATGTGCGCGAGATCGGGGGTCCCAAGCGCAAGCAGAACCTGATCGATCATGCAGATGACGCGCGCATGTCGAAGAGCCTTGCCACCGTCCAGCGTGATCTGCCGGTCGACTTCGACCTGAAGACGGAGGCCGCCCGCGAACCTGATCGCTCGCAGTTGCGTGAGGTGTTCCGTCGCTATGAGCTGCGCGACCCTCTGCGCCGACTGGAAGAGGCGCTGGGAGAGGCGGAGCTGGAGAAGGCGGCCGCCGCGGATGAGGTGACGCTCACCGCGCGTCTGCGCAATGGGGCCAGCTCCGATATCGACAAGCTGAAGGCAGCCAGTGGCATCGTTCCGGAGGAGCTGTGTCTGGCCGTGCGCCCGGCTCAGGTGCAGGAGGGGGAGCTGTTCGCGGTTGGCTCGCCGTGGCGGTTTGCGGTGAATCCCGACCCACCACCGGTGGGCGCCGCAAGCGGCAGGACGGCGGCCGCCAAGTCCTCGCGCACGACGGTGCTCGTCGGGGACTGCGCGGGTCCCGAGGAAGT
>DATHPT010000113.1:0-2155 GCA_035483615.1 Solirubrobacteraceae bacterium
ACGCCGTCGGCGTCGTGCTCGAGCGCAGCGCGAAGCAGGCCGAGCTCGGCAGCGATTCTGGTGCGACTGATCGTCTTTGTCATTCCGAAATCGAGGAACGCGACGCGTCCGTCGCGCTGCACTCGGAAGTTGCCGGGATGCGGATCGGTGGAGAACTGTCCAAAGCGGTAAAGGGAGCCATAGAAGAAGCGAAGGATGATCTCGCCGACGCGGTCGCGGGTGGCCTGCGGGGCTTCCTTTAGCTGCTCGAAGTCGATCCCCTCGATCCATTCGGTGACGAGCACGCGAGCGCGGCACAAGTCGGTGACGACCTCTGGGATAGCGATGAATGGGTGTCCTCGCCATCGGCGCGCGAACATGCGCTGGGACTGCGCCTCGTGTTCGTAGTCGAGCTCCTCGCTGATACGCTCGCGCATCTCGAGGGCCGTCGCCTTCGCGTCGAGCCCCGGCGCAAATCGCTTCGCTGCCCGGAGGATCATGCCCAGGTTCTGTAGATCGCTGCGCACGGCGCCGGCAACGTGCGGGTACTGCACCTTGACCGCGACCTCGCGGCCGTCGTGCAGACGGGCACGGTAGACCTGTCCGATCGAGGCCGCGGCGGCGGCATCGGGTTCGAACTCGGCAAACAGATTGCCGAGTCGGTCGCCGAGGTCCTGCTCGATCACTTTGCGCATGTCCTTGAATGGTGCTTGGGGCGCACGATCGCGGAGCTCGCCCAGCTTTGCCTGAAGCGCTTCCAACTCTTCGGGTGGGAGTCCGCCCAGGTCCAACATCGAGGCCATCTGCCCAACCTTCATGGCGGGACCCTTCATCGCTCCAAGGACCTCGACGGCGTGCCGGGCTGCATCCAGGCGTCGGCGTGCCTCAGCGGCGCTCCGATCCTCGTCGGTGCGCACGAGGTTGGCGGCCTTGTTGGCGTAGGCCCTCACTACTTCGGAGCCGACCAGGCCGCCGACCTTCGCTGTGCGCCGGACGCGTCCGGTGGGCATTGGTCTGGTGCGCTCGGTCATCGTCCAGCCCTCAGGAGGTCCTGGCCGGCAGGGTGGCTTGCATGGAGGCGAGCAATGGAGCACCAGCAGTCTTGTCGGTTCGACTTCACAAACTACATACTACTACACGGCATCGTAGATCGCAATTTTCGCCTCGACCACCGAGTGGGGGAACGTTTACTGCCCATTAGGCGTCAATCAGGCACGTGCTATTTCTACCTCGCATCGTCGATCGTCCGCATCGAGCCAGGCGCCCCGGAATGAAACACCAATGAACCTGAAGAGATCCCGTCGCGGACCCACACCTCGGTTTGACGTACTCACCACCCTGATGGACACCTACGTGGACTGGCGCGACAAGCGGCGCGCGGTAGGCGAGCCAGATCGGAGGTTGGTCGCGACCCCCCTAGACGCCCCGGTCAGGGGCTGGCGCGCTTTCCGGCGCCTCACGCAGCTGAGCTTCCCCCGTTCCTATCCGATAGTGCAGTTCCCTAGCGCCCCCTTGGTCCTCGCCTTCATCTCCGGGCTGATAGCCCACTACGCCCAGGGTCAGGCGCACTCGAATGCTCAGGCCGTCTCCTATCTGTCGATGGCGGTTTGGGCCTACCTTGAGCTCTTTCACGGCGTTAACGCGTTCCGGCGACTACTTGGGCTGACGTACACGCTCTCCACGGCGATTCACCTCGCCACTGCACTACACCACTAGTCGACCCCCGGGGCCAGCAAGCCGGGCGAGTCGACACGAACGTCAAGACCTCGCTCCGGCACACGGCGAGATTGACCAGGCGAGAGGGGAAGGGAGAGGCGCAACTACTACGACGTGTCGTATGAGGCAAGGTAGTAATGCTATCGTGGAGTTTGTGCTCAAGTCCCATCGAAGGATTACCGCTCCCAACGCCGCAACAAACTTGACGCCGTCATCGACTGCCGCCGAGCCGAGTGCCGGCGCCGTAACTGGCCGGCGGCTATGGCTGATCGTCGGCGCGTTGATGACGGGGATGCTGCTGGCGGCGCTCGATCAGACTATCGTGGCGACGGCGCTGCCCACGATCGTCGGCGATTTGGGTGGCGCGTCGCACCTGGCCTGGGTGGTGACCGCCTACCTGTTGGCGTCGACGGCGTCGACGCCGCTGTGGGGCAAGCTCGGAGACATGTATGGTCGCAAG
>DATHPT010000114.1:0-9098 GCA_035483615.1 Solirubrobacteraceae bacterium
CGGCATCGCCCCGCGGGCGTCCCCGCCACTGGCGCGCGGCGAGTCCTAGCAGCACCGCACCGAGCACGATCTTCACAATGCTCACCCATTCCGCGGGTGCGCCGCTGCTACTGGCTTCAGCGCCGCTGGCGCCGAGCAGCAGGATCGTTCCGGCCGCCGCGAGCCCAAAAACCCAACCGGCGATGAACGCCGGACCGTTGACGCGACCGTGCGGTGTCGCAAGCATCAGCACCACGGCGATGATCGGCACCGGACTGAGCGCGACGCCGACGCCGAACGACAGTGCCTGACCAATCGCCTGGCCCACGGCTCGCTCCTTTCGTTAGGGATTACGTGCCGTGTCTGGGACGGGGACCGGTCCTTGGTCGCCGATGCGCCTTTCGAGGCGATCATCCATTGGCGTCTGCAAAGACGGTGGCCCAGTCGTTCTTGATGCTGACTACGGTCCAGCCTTCGTCATCAGCTCGCTCAAGCGACTGCTCAGCACCGGCCGTGTAGTCGAACTCACGCTCGGGGTCGTCGTGGAGCAGCAGGAGACGTAGCCCGTGGCGGGATGGCCCACCGGTGTAGTGGAGCATGGGAATGTCACCGTTGGAGTTACCGCCGGCCACGACTGGGCGCCGGCCGACGCGACTCCAGATGCGCACGGGCTTTGTGTCGCCGTCGTCGAACACGTCGGCCTCCGCCAGGTACACGAGGCTGCCACCTGACTCGTCGTGCTGGTAGCGCAAGGCGTTAGAGCTGCCGATGACGTGGTCGGCGGGGATCCCGTAGATCTCTTCTGTGACGGGGCGCATGAAGTCACGGTCTCCGCCGGAGGCGATGTAGTTGGTGAACCTATTGGCCTCGAGGTAGCGCAGCAGCTCGATCATCGGCAGGTAGCCGCAGTCGCGGAAGCTGCGCCCGATGGTGGGATGACTCTGCCCACGCAGAAAGGCGTCTGCCGCCGCCTCGTAGTCCTCGACAGTCATCCCGGCGAAGGCGCGCAGAATGCCGCCCATCAGCACCTTCACGTCGCTGTCATCGCCGTGATAGTGCTTGGTGATCACCGCCCCCAACCACGCGAAGTCCCGCTCGCACGCGGCCTTCCAGGGCTGACGAGCACGCAGCGACGGATCCTTCTCGGCCATCTCGGCAAGCCGGAGCAGGATGAACCCCAGCTCGATCGGCATCGGCTTCTCGCACCAGAGCGTGCCATCGTTGTCGAATACCGCCACTCGCTCGGACGCCGCGAGATAGTGAGGGCTGCCCTCGCGTGTGACGCTCTGGACGAACTCGACGATCGCCTGTCGCGTCGGGGTGTCGTTCCAGGACTGGAGCATGTCGCTCATCGCCCCCTCCGATCGCGGACCGCGAAACCAAGCCGTGCGCTGGTGGTCATTGATTCCTGAGCAGCGTCTCGGCTTCGCGCTCGAGATCGACGTACGGCTCGCCGCTGACGTCGATCGCGACTCGGTTGAGCGTCCCCCCGGTGAATCTGTAGGGGGCCGCACCCGGGTAGTCCTCCGTGAGCGGCTCGCCGCCGTGGCGGCCGACGTACAAGCCCGCCCCGGCAACCGCGAACGCCCCCAGTTGAGTCTTGATCTTGCCCTCGCCCACCTTTTCCTCACCGTGATAGAGCGAGAGCGTGCCCACGGCGCCACCGGACTCTTGACCTTCCTTCTCAAACGACGCTGAGAGGATCAGGTTCTCACCGGTCGGTAGGTCCACCGAGCCGACGATTGCCTGCTCGATTACGCCCACAAAATTGTTGACGTAGTGCAGGCGGTTGTCCTTGACGTACAGCGCGTGGCCGCCGAAGCGCGTACCGATCGCAAACAGCACGCCCTCCGCTCCCGGCGCGGGCAGATCGACGAGCGCACCGATCACGAACGACCGGTTGCGGGTGTTCACCGCCTGCCACTCGCTCACGGGGGCCGCATCCGGGAAGTACACGTACCGCTCGCGAGCTGCCGCGAGCTGCGGTCGCGGCGTCATCAGGATTTCGATGGGGGAGCGGTCGTCCAGCGGGAACGCCCCATTCGCACCGGCCTCCGCGAACCAGATGTTGACGAGCTCTCTGAGCTTCTCCGGCTGAGCAGCGGCCAGGTCGTTGAGCTCTGAGCGATCGACGTCGGTGTTGTACAGCTCCCAATCGTCTGCGTTGAAGTTGCTCCAGCCGGCCATCGTGGCATGGGTGGTCACTGCCTTCCAGCCTTCGTGCCAGATCGAGCGGGAGCCGAGCATCGAGTAGAACTGCGTCCTGCGCTTGGACTGAGCCGAGGCGTCATCGATGCTGTCGAGCATGCTGACACCGTCGAACGGTGTCTGCACATGGCCCTTGACGGACTCCGGAGCGCTGACCCCAAGCGCATCGAGGATTGTCGGTACGAGATCGATCGCGTGGTAGTACTGCTCGCGAATCTCGCCGCGTGCCTTCGTCTTGGCCGGCCAGGAGATGATGCACGGGTCGGAGGTCCCCCCATTGAACTCGTAGCGCTTCCACATCTTGAATGGCGTGTTGAACGCCATCGCCCAGCCGGTCGGGTAGTGGTTGTAGGTCTTTGGGCTGCCGAGGTCCTCGATCTGCGCGAGGTTCGCCTGCAGGTCGTCGGGGACTCCGTTGGCGAACTTCATCTCGTTGACCGAGCCGTTTGGGCCGCCCTCGCCGCTGGCGCCATTGTCTGAGACCACGACCACCAAGGTGTTCTCGAGCAGCTCGTTTTGCTCGAGGTAGTCGAGCACGCGTCCGATCTCGTGGTCGGCGTGGCCGAGGAAGCCCGCATAGACCTCAGCCATCCGCGCGAACAGCCGCTTCTCCTCATCGTTCAGCGAGTCCCACGGTCGAGTCGTGTCGATTTCCGGGAACGGCTTGCCGTCGGCGCTGGTGCGCGTCTCGGTAGTGCCGATCGGATTGACTGGCGGCAGCTCCGTGTCGGGCGGGACGATACCGAGCTCCTTCTGCTTGGCGAGGGTCTGCTCGCGCAAAGCCTCGTAGCCCATGTCAAAGCGTCCCTTGTACTTCTCAATCCACGCTTTGGGCGCGTGATGGGGAGCATGGCAGGCCCCTGGAGAGTAATAGAGGAAGAACGGCTTTTCCGGTGCCACCGCCCTGGCGTCCTTGATGAACTCGAGCGCCTTGTCGGTGATGTCCTCGGTGAGGTGATAGCCCTCCTCGGGAGTGCTGGGCTGATCGACCGGATGGTTGTCGTGAACCAGGTCGGGATACCACTGGTTCGTCTCGGCGCCGAGGAACCCGTACCAGCGCTCGAAGCCCCGCCCGCTCGGCCAGTTGCGCCGCGTGGAGGCGAGGTTCATCTCGTCGGTTGGGCACAGATGCCACTTGCCGACCATGAACGTGTTCCAGCCCCGCTCGCCGAGGATCTCAGAGAGCATCCCGTTCTCGGGTGGCACCGTGCCGCTCGCGTTGGGAAAGCCGATCGCGGCCTCGGTGATGCAGGCCATGCTGTTGCGCGTGTGGTTGCGTCCGGTCAATAGGCACGAGCGCGTGGGCGAGCACAGGGCGGTCGTATGCCATTGCGTATAGCGAACACCCTTTGCGGCGATCTTCTCGATGTTCGGCGTCTCGATCGGCCCGCCGTAGCAGCTCATCGCCGAGTAGCCCACGTCATCGAGCACGATATACAGGACATTCGGCGAGCCATCCGGAGCCCTTGGAGGCTCAAACGGTGACCAATCCGGCTCCGAGTCGCGGATATCGACTTTGATGGTGCCTTTGAATGACTTGGCCATCGGCTCATCCTTCCTGTTGCGGTTCTCGAGATGAACGGACCAGGTCAGAACGCTGGGCGCTCGTCTGCTCAAAGCCACCGACTACACAAAAAGCAGCGGCTGCCAAGCTAAGCCGAAAGACGCGAGCGGGCATCATCCGATCTGGGTGAAAACGCCGCAAGCCCTACGATCCTTGTGAATGGATTGCGATGACATGGTCCACATTCCGGCGGGAAGCTTCCGTATGGGATCGGCCGACTTCTACCCTGAAGAGGCGCCGGTGCGCGAGGTAGAGATCGGTGCCTTCGCAATCGACCGCGGGCCGGTCACGGTCGCGCAGTTCACTCGCTTCGTCGAGATGACCGGATACGTCACGCTTGCCGAACATCCACCCGATCCGGCCGCCTATCCGCACGCCGATCCGTCGCTCCTGACCGTGGGATCGGTCGTATTTCATCCCACGCCCGGGCCCGTGCCGCTGAACGACCCGGGCTGCTGGTGGGCCTATGTGCCGGGTGCGAGCTGGCGGCATCCGTGGGGACCGGACAGCGACAACTCCGAGCGGGCAAATCATCCGGTGACCCACGTGGCCTTCGGGGATGCAGAGGCATACGCGGCATGGGCCGGCAAGCAGCTCCCGAGCGAGGCAGAGTGGGAGTACGCGGCGCGCGGCGGACTCGACAGCGCAGCCTTCGCGTGGGGCGCCCGGGAGCGGCCGGACGGTGAGCTGATGGCCAACCATTGGCAAGGTGATTTCCCGTGGCGCAACACCGGCGCGAAGGGTTGGCGCGGTACATCGCCGGTGGGCCTCTTCCCCGCCAACGGTTACGGGCTCTACGACGTTACCGGCAACGTCTGGGAGTGGACCAGCGACTACTATTCAACCCGTGGTCCTGGGATCGAGATACCTCCGAATCCATGCTGCAAGCCGCCACTCAACCCGCGCATCGAGACCCCGAATGCAAGTTATGACCGCGGGCGTCCCGGCGCGAATATTCCTCGCCGCGTGATCAAGGGTGGTTCGCATCTGTGCGCACCTAGCTACTGTCTGCGTTACCGTCCCGCCGCGCGCCAGCCCCAGGCGCTTGACACCTCCACAAGCCACATCGGCTTTCGTTGCGTCATGCGTGGGGACGGTCAGCGCAGCTGCGGGTAGAGTCGAGGCTGCGGCAGAGTTGAGGAGTCCATCTCGTCTAGCCAGTGACCGGGGGGCGCGCTCCTTCCCTCAGTTCGCCGTCGGCGGTCTCGCGCCCACAGCTCTGGACGCCGCCGCGATCTCGCCGCGGAGCGCCTTCAGCGCAGCGACGTAGATCTCCGAGAACGTCGGGAACGGCTGGATCGTGTCGGCCAGGACGTCAAGCGGGATATGAGCGCGAATCGCAAGCGTGGCCTGCTGCAGCCACTCGCCCGCCTCGGGGCCGAGCGCGTAGGCGCCAGTCAGCCGCTCGCCGTCGCTGAGCAGCGTCAGGAAGCCGTTGCTGTCGGCATACTCGCGCGTGTAAGTGGCGGTCTTCGCCACCTCCGACACGGGGACCGTCGCACTGAAACGGCCGGCGGAAGCGCCCACTGCCGCGGCTTGCGGCTCGGTGTAGACGACGCGGGGAACGGCCTCGTAGTTGGCCTTTCGGGGCTCGCCGAGGATGTTCGCGGCGACCACCTCGCCCTGATACTTGCCGACGTGGGTCAAAGGCCAGAGGCCGTTCACGTCGCCGATCGCCCACAGATGCTCTGCCGCGCGCAGGTGCGCGTCGACTGGAACGCCGTGCGCGCCCGCCTCGACGCCGACGGTCTCGAGGCCCAACCCCAGCACCCGCGGGCGCCGGCCGGTGGCGACGAGCAGCTTCTCACCGCGCAGCTCGCGCCCGTCGTCGAGCTCGATGACGTAATCCTCGCCCTCGCGTCGTGCGGCCGTCGCGTTCGCGGACAGGACAAGCTCGATGCCCTCGCGGCGCAGCACCTCTCCGAGCGCCTCACCCAGCGATGCCGGCTCGCGCGCGAGTACGTGCTCGGCCATGTCGATCACCGCCACCTCGCCGCCGAGTCGACGGACGGCCTGCGCCATCTCCACGCCGACCGGGCCGCCGCCCAGGATCAACAGTTGCCGCGGAACGGTCTTCATCGATGTCACCTCGCGGTTGCTCCAGACGCCGTCGAGCTCGCGCAAACCCGACACGGGCGGCACGACCGGATCGGCGCCGTTCGCGAGGACCACATGATCGGCGGTGTGCCGCACGCCGTCGACCTCGACGACGCCCGGGCCGGCGAGGCGTCCGCTGCCGCGCAACAGGTCGATGCCGCGATCGGCCAGCCAGCGCTCCTGTCCGGCGTCGGAGTAGTTCGAGACGATGAAGTCACGCCAGGCGAGCACTTCCTGCACATCGACGTCGGCGCTCGCGGCGGCCTCGCGTGCCCCATGAACCGCCTCGCCCGGTCGCAGCAGCGTCTTGGAGGGAATGCAAGCCCAGTAGGAGCACTCCCCTCCCACGAGCTCGCGCTCTACCACGGCTACACGCAGGCCGCCATCCGCGAGAGCGCCTGCGCAGTGCTCGCCCGGCGAGCCGCCGCCGAGCACGATCACGTCATAGTCGCTGCTCACCTCGGCAGCTCCTCGCCGGCGCGCTCGCGCACCATGTAGAGGGCGTACCAGTCAGGCCAGTCCGGGTCCGCCCGGCCCGTTCGCTCCTCGTGCTTACCGTGCGCCTCGGCCGCGCGCCTGAGCGCGTCCGCGAGATCTTCCACCGACTCATACGCGGTGGCCATCGCTCTCTCCCTTCAGCGACCCGGGAGCCGCGTCGTGATCTCCTGCAGCAGCCAGCCGTTGCCATCCGGGTCGCTGAACACGGCGAACGATCCGTAGGTACCGCGGTCGGGCGCCGGCCCGGACACACGGCCGGGATCGTGGAAGCGAGCGCCCAGCGCCTGCTCGTGGAACACCCCGCCCACATTCACGCCGCGTGCCAGCAACTCCTCACGCGCAGCCTCGATGTCGGGGACGGCCAGGTACAGGCTCTGGGCCGAACCGGGTGCGGCCGCCGCGATGTTCGTGCCAAATTGGATTGAGCACCCGGAGCCCGGCGGCGTGAACTGGACGAGGCGAAGGTCCTCGCCGCGGGCAACGTCGGCGTCGAGCCTCCAACCGAGGCTTCCGTAGAACTCCTTCGCCCGGTCGACATCCGAGACCGGCAGAACCACCACCTCGAGCTTGAACTCCCCGGCCTGGACACTGCTCATATCGCCTCCACGCTCCGTCGGGTCGCGCATACTCTCCTCTCATCCGAGCGGAAGTCAAGGTCGTCCTGGGCGGTGCATGCCGAGTCCGGCAGGGTGAAGCAGCACACCCGCTTTGCGGCTGCGTCGACAGGCACCCGCCCGACGCTGACTTGCTACCAGAAACCGAAACCGACCTATGGATGCCAACATGAGCAGTATGCCCACGGGCAGTCAGCTTCCGGATCCTCTCCTTAGGAAGGTTTACCGCTTGGAGGCGACCCTCGGAGCACCACTGGATCTCGGCGAGGTCGCGCAGGGCCACCGGCGGATCGTGCCTCAGACGGGCGGGACATTCACCGGTCCCGAGCTCAACGGCACACTGCTTCCAGGAGCCAGCGCGGACTGGCAGATCGTCCTGCCGGATGGCACGTCGTTTGGCGACATCCGCTACACGCTGCAAACCGACGGCGGTGATCTGCTCTACGTCCAATCGCGAGGCGTGCGCCATGGCAGCACTGAGGTTCTTGAACGTCTCGGGCGCGGTGAGGACGTCGATGCCGGCGAGTACACCTTCCGCACCTCAACCCAGATCGAGACTGCCGCCCCCGAGCTCGACTGGCTGAACAAGGGCGTCTTCATCAGCGTCGGCGCCCGGCAGGCCGCAGGCGTGATCTACGAGACCTACCTCGTCGAATGATCTCGCCGTCTGAGCGCGACAACGGGAAGGTCGCGATCATCACCGGCGCCTCGCAGGGAATCGGCGCGGGCCTCTCGAAGGCATACCGCGAGCGGGGGTATGCCGTGATTGTGACTGCCCGATCGATCGGGCAGTCTGAGGACTCCGGCATCGTTGCGCTCGAGGGCGACATCGCGGACCCCGACACCGCACAGCGCGTCGTGGACGCGGCGATCGAGCACTTCGGTCGGATCGACACCCTGATCAACAACGCTGGGCTCTACATCGGCAAGCCCTTCACGGAGTACACGCTTGAGGACTTCAACGCCCTGATCGCCGTCAACCTCGTCGGTTTCTTTCACATCACGAAACGAACGGTCAAACACATGCTCGACAAAGGCCACGGGCACGTGGTCAATGTCTCGACGACGCTCGTTGAGCAGGCCGACAGCGGAATACCAGCCGCATTGTCCGTCCTGACCAAGGGGGGCCTGGTCGCCGTCACCAAATCGCTTGCGATCGAGTACGCCTCCCGTGGTCTACGGGTAAACGCCGTCTCTCTGGGGGTGATCAAAACGCCGATTCACGACGCGAGCTCCTACGCCGGGATGGGCGCGTTGCACCCCGTCGGTAGGGTGGGCGAGATCGAGGATGTGGTCGGTGGAGTCCTCTATCTTGAGTCGGCGCCCTTCGTGACAGGAGAGGTCTTGCACATCGACGGTGGCCAGAGCGCCGGACACTGACCGTGGGGCTATCGTCTCCAAGCGACACCCATCGCGCTCCTCAGAACGAGCGGAGTGGTATCGCTCTCTTTGCCGGGTGGGAACTCTCTCCCCAAGATCACATTCCCTACGACCGTCATCGCCGGCGCCTTGACCTCGAGCTTGCCGACCTCAGCAAACAACTGACCGAGAGCCCGCAGTCGAATACGAGACCGACACCAACATCAGCAGATCTACACATGAGCGTCGACGAGGAGAAACGTGAGCGGAGAACAGGTTGAGATCAAGACCGAGGATGGCCTCGCCGACGGGTACCTGGCGAGGCCGGCGGACGACGACGGCCGTCGGCCGGGGGTGCTGTTCCTCGTCGATGCGTTCGGGCTGCGTCCTCAGATCGAGCAGATGGCCGACCGGATCTCGAAGCGTGGCTTCATGGTGCTCGCTCCCAACGTGTTCTACCGGCACGGCCGGGCACCGGTGCTGCCGATGCCCGATCTCGAGAACCCCGCGGAGCGGGCGCCGTTCATGGAGAAGCTCAGGCCGATGATGCAGGAGCTCACACCGGAGCTGATCGCAAGCGACAGCCAGGGCTATCTCGACTTCCTCGCCCAGGTGGCGCGCGGACCGTTCGCGCTCACCGGATACTGCATGGGCGCACGGCTCGGCTGGCGGATCGCGACCGCCCATCCCGACCGCGTGACTGCACTCGCCGGCTTCCACGGCGGCGGACTCGTCACCGACGACGAGGACAGCCCGCACCACAGCGCGGGCGAGCTCAC
>DATHPT010000115.1:0-3102 GCA_035483615.1 Solirubrobacteraceae bacterium
GGGCTCGGTGGTCCTCAACGCGGCCGGGCAGGCACAGATCTCCTACGTGGGAGCCAAGGCGGGGATCGACACCATTCAAATGTTCGTGGACCTGGACGGCAGCCACGTGCGGACTCCGGGTGATCCGTCGGGCACCGCCACGGTGACGTTCCTGCCCCCACCCCCTACGCCCAACAGCAGCTACAAAGTTCAGAGCATCAAAGCCAACTCTGACGGCACGATCACGATCGTGTTCGTGCCAACGCAGGCGGGCATCGGGACGATGGAAGTGACGGTGCCGACGGGCACGATCGCGCGCCGTCAGGCGATCGCGGCCAGGAGGGCAAAGAAGTGCAAGCGGGGCCAAGTCAAGCTCAAGGGCAGATGCCGCCCGAAGACGACGCTCTCAGGCAGGGTGTCGGCCACGGGTGTGGCAGGGGTGCCTCTGACATTGACGGTCAAGCCCTCGGCCAAGGTCCTGAAGGCATTGAAGAAAGGCAAGAGCGCGAAGCTCACCGCGACACTGACTTACAGATCCTCACTCGGTGGCGCTGCGACGGTCCAGGTCTACCACCTGACCGTCAAGGGCAAGAAGCCGAAGCGGAGGAAAAGGCACTAGCCGCCTACTGGCAACGTGAAGGCCTTTTGCTCCTAGACGTTCAGCGCTGAGCGCGTCCAAAGATCCGCGCTCAGCGCATATATGTCGACAGGCCTACAATGACTGGAATGGATGGACCTGCACCTGAGACCACCGCGCGAGCGTGGCTGCGGTGCTATCGCTGCTGGTCGCAGAACCTCGAGGTGCAGGTGCATTACGAGGGCATCCACAAGATCGACCCTGACACGGGCGAGCGCTCGGAAGTCGTCGACGAGTTGCAGGAGGCGGTGGTGCAGTGCCTGGACTGCATGCACGACCAGCCACACCTGGGCTTCTCTGGTGGGCGAGTCGAGCCGATCGAGGACCGCTGGGAGCGGATGATCGCTGGTACGCCGTGGGTGGCGTCCTGCACCGTCACGGTCGAGGCGGACGACGTGGAGATCTGCTCGGGCCCGGAGGCCGGAGACGCGCTCTCTTATGCGGCATTTGGCGAGTATGGGGTTCGGGAGTTCTTCACGCACGTGCGCTTTCACAAGCACGAGGAGGAGCAGATCGTGGTGCACCTGCTGGTGGAGCTGTATGCGCGCTCGCTCGAGGAGGCCACCGAGGTGCTTGAGTCGGCTGCACGGGGTGCGCTGACGATCACCTCGCTCGCGGAGGAGTCACGCCCGCCGGCTGCAGCAAGCGAAGCCCACGAACACGACTAGGGGATCGCTGGGCGGCGCGATGCTGCGTCATCATCTGAGCGGTGAGCGTGCTTGCGGCGAAGATATTGCTTGCGCCGACGTTCGTGGTGGGCGCTTCGCTTGTGGCGAGGCGCTATGGCGCGAGGATCGGAGGGCTTGTGGGCGGGCTGCCGGTGGTGGCGGGCCCGATCCTGCTCGTGTTCGCGCTCAGTCATGGCAGCGCGTTCGCAGCCGACGCGGCGGCGGGGACGCTGCTTGGGATCGTGTCGCTGCTGGCGTTCATCCTGGTGTATGCGCGCACGGCCAGCCGATTTCCTTGGGGGGCGAGTCTTATTTTGGGATGGGGGGCGTTCTTCGTGATGACAGGAGCGCTCAGCACCGTCACAATCGACGCTGACACAGCGCTTGGGGTGGTGCTTGCGGCGATCGTGGTGACACTGCTGGCGCTTCCGCGCGCAGCAGAGGAACAGCGTGGCACGGTGAGCTTGCCGGCGTGGGACCTGCCGTTGCGAGCGTTGAGCGCATTGGCGCTCGTGCTGGCGTTGACGGCGCTGGCCGGTCAGCTTGGCGCGAAATTGAGCGGGTTGCTGGCGCCGTTTCCGGTGATTGCAAGCGTGTTGGCGGTGTTTACCCACGCCCAATATGGCGAACCGGATCTGTTGCGGATCATGCGGGGGTTTGTGATGGGACTGGTGGCCTATGCCCTGTTCTGCTTCGTGTTGGCTGTATCGCTTGGCTCGCTTGGGATCGGCGAGAGCTTCCTGCTCGCCTCGGCGGCGGCGATCGCCACACAGACTGTGGCGCTGCTGATGAGCTTGCGTAGGGGCGAAGGTCCACAGAGCCGTGACCGCACCGAGCCGCAGGACGGCGCTGGTGCCCTGCCACAGGGATCTGCGGCAGGGAGCGCGATGCCGGGCGAGGCGCCCGGATAGAAAGATCTAGGCTGAGAGTCGCTGCTCAAGCGCCTCGAGCTGCTTGTGCAGCTCAGGCGGAAGGCGATCGAACTTGCCAAGGTGCTCGTGGAAGTGGGGCAGTTGGGCCTTCCATTCCTTGACGTCCACGCGCAGCAGCTCGGCGACGGCCTCGTCTGAGATGTCGAGGCCCGAAGTGTCGAGACCCTGCGGACCGACAGGCGGCATAACCCCGATCGGCGTGTCGACCGCAGCGCCATGACCGGCGCAGCGCGCGAACACCCACGCCAGGACACGGGAGTTCTCGCCGTAGCCGGGCCACAGGAAGCGTCCGTCGCCATCCTTGCGAAACCAGTTGACATAGAAGATCTTCGGCAGCTTCTCCGGGTCGGCCTGACGTCCGATCTCGAGCCAGTGGGCGAAGTAGTCCGCCATGTTGTAGCCACAGAAGGGCAGCATCGCGAACGGGTCGAAGCGCAGCTCGCCGACCGTGCCGGCGGCGGCAGCGGTCTTCTCCGAGCCCATCACCGAGCCGAGGAACACACCGTGCTCCCAGTCGATCGCCTCTGTCACGAGCGGAACGACGGTCGAGCGCCGTCCGCCGAACAGCATCGCGCTGATCGGTACGCCGGCCGGGTCCTCCCACTCCGGTGCGATCGCCGGGTCCTGAGCGGCGGGCACGCTGAAGCGCGCATTGGGGTGAGCCGCGGGCGTGCCCGAGGACGGAGTCCAGTCGTTGCCATGCCAGTCGACCAGGTGAGCAGGGGGCTCATCGGTGAGTCCCTCCCACCAGATGTCCCCGTCGTCGGTGAGAGCGCAGTTGGTGAAGATGGCGTTGCGCTCGATCGTACGGATCGCATTGGGGTTGGTGTCCTCGCCCGTTCCGGGGGCCACGCCGAAGAAGCCGGCCTCGGGGTTGATCGCGTAC
>DATHPT010000116.1:0-3690 GCA_035483615.1 Solirubrobacteraceae bacterium
TCAGCGGTAGCGCGAGCACCGCCATGATCGCGCCGGCGGCGAAGAACGAGCGTCCGTAGACGGCTCCGTTGGCTGCTCGCTGGGAGAGGAAGCCGAGGAAGCCCTGCGAGAACACGAGCAGCCCAAAGATCGCCAAGACGACGCTTGGCACCCCGCCGATCATCTCGATCGCCGACTCCACTGCCCGCGCCAGCGCGCGCGGCCGTGCGTACTCGGAGAGCCAAGCGGCGATCGCGATCCCGACGGGCGCCGCAATCGCGATGCCGAGCGCGGTGAGGATGAACGTGCCGACGATCGGGTCGAAGAAGCCGCCCGCTTCGCTCTGGTGCACGGCCGGTGCCGGCGACTGCACGAACAGGCTCGGCTCGAGGTAGGAGATTCCCTTGACGAACATGAACAGGACGATCGCCAGCGCGATCGCGCACAGCGCGAGTCCCGTGGCCCAGCACAGCCAGTAGCCGATTCTGTCGATCAACGGCCAGGAGCTCGTGCTCTGCCGCCCAGGTCTGATCGCCATCATCCCCGGCGGTGGAGCCAGCGGCGGCGATGCGAGTGGCTCAGCCGACATCAGGCACGGATCCCGTAGCGTTTGAGCGGCTGCTTCGCTGCCCATCCGGCGAACGACAGCATCGCTGCTGACACCAGCAGCACTGCAGCCATCGCGTAGACCGTGTGCGCCAGCACCGGGATCGTCAGCCCTTCGGAGTTCTGCACGATCGTCGCCGCCAGTGGGCGCACGGGCTCGAACAGGAACGTGATCCCGTCCAGTGGGTTGGCCGCGAAGCCACGACTGCCGGAGACCATCGAGAGCATGATCGCCTCGCCGAGCGCGCGCGCCGTGGCGAGCACGGTGGCGGCGACGATCGCCGGCCGCGCTGTGCGCAGGGAGACGCGCACGATCGTGCGCCAACGGTTGACGCCGAGCGCGACCGATCCCTCGTGCCACGACTTCGGCACGCTCGCGAGCGCGGCGGCGATCAGGGCGACCATGATCGGCGTGATCATCACCGCGAGGATCACGATCGCCGTGGCGAGATCCGCTCCGTTCAACTGCACCACGTAGCCGACTGAGGCCTTGCGCGAGTTGCTGATCAGGTGGCTGTTGACGTACGGGGCGATCGCGAGAATGCCGATCAGCCCGTACACGACCGACGGCACCGCGGCGAGCAGCCTGATCACCGGGTCGAGCGTGCGTCGCATCGGCGCGGGCGCGAACTCGGTCAGGAAGATCGCCGCGAGTGTCGAGACGATCAGCGCGATCACGACCGCGAGGACCGTCGTCACGAGCGTGCCCCACAGCAGCGGCCAGGCGCGGAAGTAATAGAGCGAGTGGCCCGCCAGCGGCGTCACCTGCTCCATCGCCCGAATCTGTTCGTCGACGTCGCCGCCTGGCGTGAACCAGCTGAGGCCGTTGTGCGAGAACGACGGCCAGGCCTTGAGGAAGACCGTCACGACCATCGCGACGATCAGTACGAGCAGGGTTGCCGCCAACGCGCCGAGCGTGCGCTCGACGCGTTGGTCGGCCTTCACCGTTCCCGTTGAATTCCGCCGGCGTCTGAAGTTGAAGGCGCCAGCGGACACTGGGTCAGTGGATGGCGATCCAGTTGCTGCTGACGATCGAGCGAACCGGCTTGTTGCCCGACTTCGTGACCCATGAGATGAACTTCGACGCTTCGCCCTTCGGTGCACCCTTCGTGACGAACCAGAAGTTACGCACGCCGAGGTACTGACCCGACTTGGCGTTGTTCAGCGTGCACGGGATGCCCTGGTAGCCGACGTTGTTCGTGCCCACCGAGAAGTCGAGCGAGACGAAGCCGATCGCCTGCTTGTCGCCGGTGACCGCGCTTGCCTCGGTTCCCTCGGAGTTCTCCGGGGTTGCGCTCGGTGAGATCTTCAGGGTTTCGCCGAGGAAGATGTTCTGGAAGGCGTCCTGCGTACCTGATGCGCCGTCGCGGTCGAACAGGTCGATCGGGCCGCTGACCTGCGCGCCAGGAACCTGGCTCCAGTCGCGGATTGCGCCGGTGAAGATGCCAGTGACCGTCTGCTGAGACATGTTGGCGATCTTGTTCGACGGGTTGGTGATCACGCAGACGCCGTCGCGCGCGACCTTCGTGAAGACAAGGCCTTTGGGGTCGACCCCGGGGATCGGGTCGCGTGAGGCGTCGCCGATGTCTACTTTGCCGCTGGCCGCGTCGGAGATACCGATCGCCGACTGCCCGCCGCCGACTTTCGGCGCGGACTTCTTCGTGGCCTTGTGGTAGGCGGTGGCCAGTTTCTGCACGAGCGGGAGCATCGAGGTCGAGCCGTCGATGATCACCGTCTTGGCGACAGCACCCGCCGGCACGACAAGCGCGACGGCGAGCGTCAGTGAAAGGATCAAGGTGCGATGAGCGCGCAAGATTGTGTCTCCTTTGAAGTGGACGTTGGTTGGCCCTCAGCAGAGGCCCAGTGGGGCGGAAACAGCTCGAGGCACTGATCGATTCGGTGAAGGCCAGGGCGTCGCCCGAGCGCAAGAGTGTCGGTCTCAGATTGATGTTGTGTGTCGTTTTTGTGAACGCCTCGTTGACGTCTCTCGGGTGTGCGATGTGAGCGTTTTGTAGTCATTTTGTTAATGGCAAGTGTCTGGCGACCTGCCCCATGTGTCGTTTTTGTGAACGCCATTGCTTTTCGTTGTGGGGCGTGTGACCCTGCGGCGAATCGGACGGGGCAAGCGCCTGCGTGGGCCCCGACGGCAGCCCTCGCGCAGCCCCTCACCGCACTTCATGACCGACGAGACAACTCCACCCGAGCACTCACAGCCCGCGACGCCGCCGATGCCCTCGAGTAACGGCGCCTCGAGCAACGGCACGACCAGGGCTGGGCGCACCGCCGTGCGCTCCGGGCTTGCGCACCGCCGCAACCCCGTGCTCGTCAAGCTCGTCGAGTTCGCGCAGAACGCGCGCCGGATCGCCTTCCGCGACCCGCTTGCGCTGTTCCTGCTGATCGCCTCGATCGTTCTGGCAGTTGCCTTCGCGACGCTGCTCGGGCAGATCAAGCCCGGCAGCAAGGGCACGCAGGTCGCGATCAGCACCGTGCAGAACATGGCCAAGCAGAAGGAAGTCGCGAGCGCCACGCTGCTCGACCACGACAGCCGCGTCGAGGTCAAGACGACCGGCACGCGCACGGTCCTGAAGCCGAAGAACAGCAAGAAGAATGGCGGTACCGAAGCGGTGACCACGCCCGTCGGCCCGCCGCAGCAGCTGTGGGCGGCGTACCCTGGCTCAGGCGCGCAGACAGAGCAGATCGCCGACGAACTGAGGGCCGGCGGCGCCGAAGTCCGCATCGACCAGCAGTCCGGCAAGCCGACGAAGGCGATCGTCGCCCAGTTCCTGATCCCGATCCTGCTGCTCGTCTGCCTGTTCTCGCTGTTCATGCGCTTCGGCGGCGAGGGCGCGGCCGGTGGCATCGCGGGCTTCTCCGAGTTCACCGGCAAGGGCCGCAAGAAAGGCAAGGGTCGTAGCGAAGCGATCACCTTCGACGATGTCGCCGGAGCCGGTGAGGCGCTGGCCGAGCTCAAGGAGATCCGCGACTACCTCGCCGACCCCAGCAAGTACCTCGCCGTCGGCGCCGCCGCGCCGAAGGGCGTGCTGCTGGTGGGTCCTCCAGGCACCGGCAAGACGCTGCTGGCGAAGTCCGTCGCGGGGGAAGCTG
>DATHPT010000117.1:0-8419 GCA_035483615.1 Solirubrobacteraceae bacterium
GGGATCGCTTGGCTCACCAGGCTCCCGGTGGCTGAGTCACCGTTCGCGTGGTGTGCAGCGCTCAGCGCACGGGAACGAAGCGCTCGTGCGCCAGTGCTCGCAGCCGTTCGATGTCCTCGCGGCGGGAGACCGAGAGCGGAACGGTGGCCGCGAGCTCGTCGAGCAGAAGTTGCGTGTCGAGCGGTCGGTGCTCCTGTAGCGCTCGCAGCAGGGCGACGATCACAACCTGCTCGAGCTCCGCGCCACTGAAGCCGTCAGCGGCGGCGACGATCTGGGTGAGGTTCACATGCTCAGGATCCTGCTTGCGCAGCGACAGATGGATGCGCAGGATCGCCTCCCGCTCTGCCGTGTCGGGCAGGTCGACGAAGAAGATCTCGTCGAAGCGGCCCTTGCGCAGCAGCTCCGGGGGCAGCGCGGATAGATCGTTGGCCGTCGCCACCACGAACACGTCCGCACGCTTCTCCTGCAACCACGTGAGAAAGGAGCCGAACAGGCGCCGGCTGAGTCCGCCGTCGGCGTCGCCATCGCCGCTCGGCGCCATGCCCTTCTCGATCTCGTCGATCCATAGAACCACCGGAGCCATCGACTCCGCGGTCGCCAGCGCGTGTCGCAGATGCTTCTCGGACTCCCCGACGTACTTGTCGTAGAGACGGCCGGCATCCAGCTTCAACAACGGCAGTCGCCATTCCCGCGCGACGACCTTCGCCGCGAGCGACTTGCCGCAACCCTGAACTCCCACCAGCATCACGCCCTTGGGCGCCGGCAGGTTGAGCTCCGCCGCCTCCGCGCCAAAGGCCACGTGGGCGCGCTCGAGCCAGTGCCGCAGGTTGGCGAAGCCGCCCAGCTCGAACTTGTTCTCGAGCGCCGGGAAGTATTCGAGCGGGCCCCCGTCGCGGATCGCCCGCGCCTTGAGGTCGACCACACGCCCGAGGTCTTCGATCGTCAGCTTGCCATCGTCGATCGCCACCTGTGCGACCGCCTGGCGCGCCTGTTCGAGCGTCAAGCCGCTCAACGCGGCCGCGAACGCGTCGTAGTCCGTCGCCGCGATCGAGACCTCGGCGCTACCGTTCAGGCGCAGCGATTCGACCACGGCTTCGATCGCGACGCGGTACTCCTCGAGGCCCGGAAGCTGCAGCTCAAAGCGCACAACCTGCGCTTCCACCTCAGCCGGAAGATCCACCGTCGCGGATACCAGCACGATGGTCGAGCGCTTCGCCGGCGCCGCAAAGCGCTCAAGCAGCTCGCGGAATGCGCGCGAGGCGGCGGGGTCGGCAATGTGTGCGTCGAAGTCCTTGAGCACATACAGCCCATCGACCGCGAGCTCCCCGATCGCGGTCAGCATGTGCAGCGGGTCGGTGGTGCCATACACGGCCTGCTCGCCCGGCCGGCGCACCAGGCCCTGGGTGATCGTCCATTCGAAGATCGTCAGCTGCGTCTCGGCCGCAACTGCCGCGAGCAGCGTGTCGAGACGGTCCTCCTCGGTCGTCTCGATCGCAATCGCCGGATGGCGAGAGAGGATCAGCGTTTTCAGCTCATGCGCGCCGTTGGGCTCGGTCGAGCTCGCGGCGGCCGGCGTCGCGGGCGCTTCGAAGGCAGGGGTACTCATCTGTTCAGAACGTCGGCACTGGGCGAACAGGGCTTGAATCGCGGCGTGGCGATGAGTGGAGCATGGCCCCGAGCTATCAGCCGATGCAGCTCCGCAAGCACGGCCACGTGGTTCGATTAACGACGTTCAACATGTCGAAAGTGCGGAGTCGGGGACAACGTCGGAACCACACACCGACGGTTCCGAACAGTGCACAGTGAGGACTTGAACCTGCCCCAACGTCGTAGGTGCGTCCGAGCCGAAGCGCTCACCTCGATCCTGGTGAAGCCGGCGGTGGCCTTTCTGCGATGTCGCGGGTCGCTCGGGACGATATCCGGTGCTACATCTAGCCACATTTGCGGTCATACCCTTCCAAGCTTTGCTGCCGGAGCTGGATCCCTATTGACAGGAGGGGCACCTTGTGTATAGGATATTTCTATCTCAGTGACAGCATGGTCACTGAGTGTACATAAGGTCGGGTAAGGGTCGGTCCTCGTGGTCGACACCACGCCTGGGTTTGACGGGGACCTTGGGAGAGGGACCAGGTCGCAACAGGGAAAGAGTTGTGTTTCGCGTGCATTCATTGGGGAATAGCGCAGTTGAGAATCGATGCGCCACTGATGGGTCCGTTATAGGACGCGTCAGCGTTGCTGACGCGTCTCTCTCTCTCTCTCTCTCTCTGGGACGCTTGCCTAAGCCGCGATAACCCGCTTCGTTCGGCCCTGACGGGCCGTCCTAGTTACCCTGGCGGTAAATGTAGGGCTGGGCTTCTGGGCTTCCACCGCCGCGCCACAAAGACGCGGCGTGCTGGAGAAGATGCCCGGCTTTGTCTCTCGTGCTCCCATGGGCACTCGTGCGCGATACGCGCGCTGAATGACTTGTCGTGTTCTCCCACACGCGGGCCGAGTGGTCGCCACTGTGCGGCCTGGGTCCCGGCACATCCGGGCACGCTCCTGAGGGCTTTCTCTCTCTGCTCCCAGGGGCCCGCCCGTCCTGTGGGGGGAGCGTGTTGAGGATGGCTGTCTCACGCAGAGCGCCATCGCGAGCGGCGCGGCGCTCGTCTCGCGTGGCTCGCGCACGCGGGAACGAAAATGCGGGCAACGGTTCGGATCACGCCCACATAGCTCAGATCCAGCGCGCCCGGATCCTCGCCGCGATGTTCGACGTCACTGGCGAGCTGGGAGCCGCGAACGTGAGCGTCGCGCACGTGGTGGAGCGCTCGGGCGTCTCACGGCGCACGTTCTATGAGACGTTCAGCGACTGCGAGGACTGCCTCCTCGCGGCCTTCGATGACGCGCTGGCTCTCGCTCGTCAGCGTGTCCTGCCGGCCTACCGTGCTGAGCGTAGATGGAGGGAACGGATCCGGGCGGGCGTGATCGCCTTCCTGTCATTCCTGGATGAGGAGCCCGTGATCGGATGCCTCTTGATCCGCGAGTCGCTGACGGGTGGCGCCAAGATGCGGACGCGCCGCGAGCACGTGCTGGCTCAGCTCGCGAGCACGATCGATCAGGGTCGCGAAGAGTCAACGAACGCCGCGATCCCGTTGCTCACCGCCGAGGGCCTGGTCGGCGGCGTCCTGTCGATCGTCGAGGCGCGCATCTCACCCTCAAACCAGTCGTCACTACTTGGTCTGGCAAACATGCTCGTGAGCATGATCGTGCTCCCGTATCTCGGCACCGTCGCTGCACGCCGCGAGCTGAATCATCCGGTCGAGGCGCCCGCGAATGACCGGCCTGGTCCAAGGTTGCTGGGGGATCCCTTCAAGGACACGGGCATGCGCCTCACCTACCGCACGGTCCGTGTCCTAATGACGGTAGCCGGGCACCCGAACGCGTCCAACCGCACGATCGGCGAGAGCGCTGGCATCAAAGACCAGGGCCAGATATCGAAGCTGCTCGGCCGCCTACAGCGCCTCGGCGTGATCGAGAACACCGGCCTCGACCCCGGCCAGGGCGCCCCCAACGCATGGATCTTGACCGCCAACGGACGGGAGCTCGCCGAGAGCATCCGCGCCAACACCGAAGGCAGCCAGAGCTACGGAGCCAGCGAGCGATGAGCCACCGCGCTCCCCTCCTCACTCCTTTGGCGGACGGCTCACCACAAGCTTGTAGTGAATCAGGGAATACAGACCTCTCACTGACCCTGCCGTCTTGTTCTCAACAGCAGAGCGTTTCGTTCCTTGAAACGGGATTGGATGATTCAAAAAATGCGTAGTCGATTTTTGGGAATAACAAGGAAGGCAGTTCAGGGAGATGATCGCTCCAGATGTGCGCCGTGGGCGTCTGCGGCCGCGGCGATCGATCTACCGAAGGGGATGTCTTTGATGGAGGGGACTGCTTTGAGAAATCGTCGTCGGTCGATCTCGGTGGCTTTGGCCTGCGCGCTCACGCTTGTGAGCGCCCTGGCCTTGAGCGCTCCGTCGTTTGCCGGGTTCACCTATCCCTTCGAACGCCAACTCACGCCGTCGGCAGGCTCGTTCGGCCAGTTGGATGCGGGCAGCGTCGCTGTGAACGACTTCAACGGCGCCACGTATGTGGCTGACTCCAGCACGGGTACGGTCAACATCTTCGAAACGGCGACGGGCGCACAGGTGGGCGTCTGGAACGGGTCTGCCACGACGACCCCGCCGCTCGGCGCGCCGGGTGGATCGTTCGGTGGCGGTGCGGTCTCGGTAGCCGCGAACAATGGTACGGGCGCGGTGTATGTGCTGGACTCGACGGACAAAGTCGTGGATGTCCTGGAATCGGATGGGGAATTTCGCTGTCGTATCACTGGCAGGAAGCCGGCGAGCACAGAAGAACAGGAGCAGGAGTGCAATGGTGCAGTCGGTAGCGAAACCGTGGCGAAAGGGTTCGGGACCACGATTGGTCTCACGGTCGATCAGGCTACGGGCGAGGTGTATGTCCTGGACCCCGAAAACGAAGCGGTCGATGTGTTCGGCGCGGGTGGGGAATATTTGCCGACACGGTCGTTCTCGCTCTCCTCGATCCCTGGTGGTTTCAGTGGGGCTACGAACACTCGCAGCATAGCCGTCGATGACTTCAACAAAGACGTTTACGTTGCGGACTCGGGCAATGATCTGCTCTATGAGTTTGAAGGCTCCGGTAAATATGTGACGACGTGGACGGGCGGCGAATGCCAGGCGGGTAGCGTCGCCGACGCGCCCGGCAGCACGGTGTGCGCGACGCCGCTAGGTTCGTTTGGGAAAGGCTTTATCAGCGTGGCGGCAGACAATGCAAGTGGCAGGGTGTATGTGACTGTCGCCGCCGAACAGGTACAGACAGATGCCTTCAGCACGACTGGTGTCTATAGGGGCCAGTTCAACCACGGGTTCATAGAACCATATGGAACCGCCGTGGATCAGGCCAATGGTGGCGTGTATGTGTCCAACAATCGCCCGGGCCTGGTTGATGTGTTCGCAGCGCTGGTCGTGCCGGGCGTGATCAGCGAAGGCCCGACGGGACTGGCACCGCGTGAAGCGACGTTGAACGGTCAGGTCGATCCGGAAGGTCTTCCTTTGACGGGTTGTCGTTTCGAATACGGTACCGGCACTTCCTATGGGCAAGTAGCAGAATGCGTCCCTTCTTATAGAGAAGTCCTTGCGGATCACGGCATGCATCCGGTTACGGCTCGTCTGAATCTTGAATCCGGCACGACCTATCACTACCGGTTGGTCGCCGCTAACGCAAACGCGGAAAACACTGACGAACCGCCGGGAGACGTCGAATTCACGACGCCAGGCGCCCGCATGGTCGCGGACTCGGTGTCTGACGTATCCTCGACCTCGGCGACGTTCGAGGCGACGATCGACCCTGATAACACACCGGCGAGCTACTTCTTCGAGTATGGCACGCACAGCGTTGCAGGTTGCACGCCGAGCTCGTGCACGACTTTGCCGGCCGCGCCGGGTGAATCGATCGGCGCCGGGAGCGCGCCCGTGGAAGTGCCCAGACAGCATGTCCAGAGCTTGGAATCGGGCAAGACTTATTACTATCGTGTGGTCGCACTCAGCGAAATAGGGGGCAAGCAGGTCGAACTGCCCGGCGCCGAACACGCCTTCACCACCCAGGGTAGCGATGCGTTCGCGCTGCCCGATGATCGTCAGTGGCAATTGGTGACGCCGGCCGACAAGCACGGTGCGAGACCGGAAGCCGACTACGTGGCCGAAGACGCGCTACAGGCGGCGGCGAACGGGAACGCGCTGACGTATGTCACGAATGCGCCGACCGAATCCGATCCACAGGGATTCCAGGACTACATGCAGGTCCTGTCTTGGCGCGATGGGTCGGGTTGGCGCTCGCGGGATCTGGAGATCCCGCACAGCGAAGCGCCAGGGTTGGGCGGGGGAGGTCTCGGAGGAGGCCAGGAGTACCGGCTGTTCTCCAACGACCTGTCGCTGGCGGGATTGCAGCCGTTTGGTGCGTTCGACCCATCGTTGTCGGAGGAAGCGAGCGAACAGACTTCGTATCTGCGCAGAGACTTCGCCGGGAGCGGCGTGGAAACGCCGTGCTCGGAAGACTGTTTCGTCCCGTTGGTGCGGGCCGGCAACGTGCCGGCGGGAGTGCATTTCAGTACCACCGGAGAATGCCAGAAGAATCCTAGTACCTTCCTCGCTATCGCCTACTGTGGGCCCAATTTCCGGGGGGGAAACGGAGATCTCAGTGATGTGGTGTTGAGCTCGGAAGTAGCACTGACACAAACGCCGGTGGAAGTGGGAAGGGGAGATGGAGCACTGTACGAGTGGTCGGATGGCGCCTTGAAGTTGGTGAGCGTCCCGTCAGGGCTCAGTGTGGGAGTAGAAGGGTACCTGGGCAGTGCGCGCACACCGATCGTAGGCAGGTCGGCACGGGCGGTGTCGACCGACGGGTCACGCGTGGTATGGCACACGTCCGGGGCTGCGCAGGAACATCTGTATGTGACGGACACGGCAGCCGAACGGCCCGTGTCGGTGCAGGTGGACGTGGGGCCGGATGGCGAACAGTTGAGTGGTGAACCGACGTTCCAGGCAGCGAACACCGAAGACACGCTTGTGTGGTTCACGGACGGTGAAAGTCTCTACGAGTTCGATGTGGAAGACGATCGGACGGAATTGCTGGCTAGCGAAGATGCCAGCGAAGGGTCGTCGTCGATGTCGGTCTTGGGCGTGAGCGAAGGTGGGTCCTGGGCGTATTTCGTGGCAAGATCCGCGGTCGCGGCCGGGGCGATTCAAGGTCAACCCAACCTATATGCCCGCCATGACGGGGTGACGCGGTTGGTCGCGACCCTGGCGCCCTCTGTGGGTAACTCAGATCCAGGTGACAGTCCGGACTGGGAGGAGGGGGGATGGGCGTACCAAGGGACCGTGCGTGTGTCCCCGAATGGGGAGTGGCTGGCGTTCATGTCTGAACGAGCGTTGACGGGCTATGACAATCGCGATGCGTCGACGGAGAGGCCGGCCGAGGAGGTCTATCTCTACCACGCCCCCGAAAACCTCGAAGCCGGTGCTCGTAGCTTGACCTGCGTGTCGTGCGATCCCTCCGGTGGGCGGCCGGTGGGTCAAGCAGGCATAGAAAAAGGCATCGCGTCACTGGGGCTTGGCAGCGAGGGCATGTGGAACGGCGATGTGGTCGCGGCGGGCCTGCCAGGCTGGAGCGTGAGCGGATATGCCTCACGGGCCCTGTCTGACGAAGGTCGCCTGTTCTTCAACAGCACTGACGAACTGGTGCCGCGAGACGTGAACGACAACTGGGATGTGTACGAGTACGAGCCGGCGGGCGCGGGGTCCTGTGGAGAAGGGTCTGACAGCGGGAGCGTGGTGTTTGAGCCTGCGCATCGGTTTGTCGGCGAAAAGCTGTCCGGCGAAGGAGGAGCTGGGTGCGTGGGTTTGATCTCCTCGGGGACCTCGGCGGAAGAATCGGGGTTCGTGGACGCAAGCGAATCGGGCGGAGATGTGTTCTTCTTGACGGCCGTAAAGCTGGTCGGTGAAGACCGCGATACGGTCTATGACATCTACGATGCGCGTGAATGCACGTCGACGTCACCATGTTCGCCGGCCTCAGGGGAAGCGCCGCCGCCATGTGAAACGGCCGATGCCTGTCGTGCTGCTCCCTCACCGCAGCCGGAAGTGTTCGGGGCTCCCGCAAGCTCGACGTTCAGCGGTCCGGGTGACGTGTCGTCGCCGGCGCCCGTCGCGGTGAAGGTGACGAAGAAGAGGACCGTGAAGTGTCCGAGGGGAAAGACCCGGAACAAGCACGGTCAATGCGTGAAACATAAGCGAATGAAAGCGAAGGCCAAGAGGTCTGCTCACACCGATCGGAGGACGAAGCGATGACTGTCAGGACACGAACGCTCGCGATCCTTGGCGTGGTGGTGGCCGCCTTTGCTTGCTCTGCCGTCCCCGCGTTCGGACAAGTTGAATGTGCATCGTGCCGGCCATGGTGGCATACAACGATCGGGTCGATTCCGGCGGTGATCCACCCGGGGTCGGCCAAGAGCGAGGTGCAGGAAGTGACGGCCTCGCCTGAAGTCGTAGTTTCGCTGACGATCAATCAGGAACATGTGTCTGTCGGCACGTTCGCGTCTGAACCGTACTTCAAAGAATACGAGGAAATATTCGGGTTCCCCGTTTTCCCTGAATTGAATGCTACGAATGTCCAGGGCGCGTTGGAAGGCGTTTATGGCGCTGGTACGGTGGAAGTCATCGCCAAGGGTTCTGGTGGCACTGCTCCCTTGGAAGTGCGAAGCGTGGGCGGCGACGTCGACCGTGTAGTGCCGGAACTGGAAGCTAGAGCTACGCAAGGCAGCGCCAAAGTGAAAGCGCTGGTGTATGGGCATCCCGATGGTGAAGTGGTGGTG
>DATHPT010000118.1:0-11944 GCA_035483615.1 Solirubrobacteraceae bacterium
CGCGATCGGCGCGGCGCGCACGCGCGAGCTGTTTCTGCTGGGCAGCTACATCGACGCCGAGGTCGCGCTTGGCTGGGGGCTCGTCAACCGACTCGCCCCGAGCGATGAGCTCGAGAGCCTGGCGCTCGGGGTGGCCGGCGAGCTGGCGGCGAACGCCCCGCTCTCCCAGGTGGGCAACAAGCGCGTGATCGCGGCGCTGCTGAGCGCCGAGGGAGCGCTGCCACAGGACGTCGAAGCGGAGCTGATCGAGCTGCGCCGCGCCTCGTTCGCCTCTCACGACCTGCGCGAGGGCATGGTGGCGTTCGCCGAGAAGCGTGCGCCCCGCTGGCGCGGGGAATAGCGGCTCGCGGCGCACCCCTGGCGCACCCCTGGCGCGACCGTCGAGCTCGACGCCCACGCCCAACGGTGCGCCGTGCATCTCGTGGGCAACCCGTCGGTTGCTCAGGCCTGCTCGCGGAAGATCCTCAGGCGCTGCTCGCCGATCGAGGCGCGCAGCTCGGGGTCTTCCACGCCAAGGCCCTCGCGCTCGGCGAGGCACAGCACCCCGATCTTGCCGACGTGGCGGTTGAGCTGCACTTCGCGCGCCGCCTGACCGACCTCCTCCAGCGGAAAGACCTTCGAGAGGGCCGGCACGATCCGCCCCATCTGGATCAGGCGATTGGCCTCGCACGCCTCCTGCCAGTTGGCGGCGTGGCTGCCGATCACTCGCTTGAGCCGCATCCACAGGCGCCTGTTGTCGTACTCGTGCAGATAGCCGGTGCTCGACCCACAGGTGATCACGGTGCCTCCACGTCGCACCACGTACACCGAGGCGCCGAACGTCTCCCGCCCGACGTGCTCGAACACGATGTGCGGGTCTTCGCCGAAGTGACGACGGATCTCGGCGCCCACGCGCTTGCCCATCTCCACTTCCCCGAGCCCGTCCAGGCCGAGCTCGTCGCGTCGCAGCACGAGATCGCAGCCAAGCCGCTCGAGCAGGCGGGCCTTCTCGGCCGAGCCCACGACGCCGACCGCGATTCCGCCGCCACCTCGGATCAACTGGATCGCGTAGCCGCCGAGGCCACCGCTTGCCCCCCACACGAGCACGATGTCCCCCTGCTTGAACTGCGCCCCCCGCGGGCTGACGAGCATCCGATAGGCGGTCATCGCACAGAGCGTGTTGCAGGCCGCCTCCTCCCAGGTCAGGTGCCGTGGCTTGGGCACCAGCTGGTTGGCCTTCACCACCGCGAAGTGGGCTAGCCCCCCGAAGTTCGTCTCAAAGCCCCAGGCGCGTTGATCGGAGGCGAGCATTCCGTCGACCTGAGAGACAGGATCCTGGTAGTCGATCGCGCAGGGGTAGACCACCGCCGTGTCTCCGACCGTCCAGCGGCGCACCGCCTCGCCGACCCTGACCACCACGCCCGCCGCATCGGAGCCGATGACATGGCAGGGAAGGTCGTGGCGGGCGTCCCAGCCTCCTCTGCGCCCCAGCGCCTCCAGGAAGCGGAACGTGGGGATCGGCTCGAACATCGCCGACCACACCGTGTTGTAGTTGATCGCGCTGGCCATCACCGCGAGCAGGACCTCATCCGGGGCGAGCTGCGGCAGCGGCACCTCGCCGAGTCGCAGCGAGCGCCGCACGTCCTTGTCCTCGCCCTCGGAGAACATGCGCTCGTCCTCGCGAGCCAGGTGGGCGCCGAGGTAAGTGGAGGGAAGCTCGCACTTGAGCAGCCGCTCAGCGCTCGCCGTCGAGACGACGGCCTCGACGAGCGATGAGCTGTGTTCGCTCGGCGGAGTCCGCTCCGCCGAGCTTGCCGCGGGCCCGGTCACGACGCCGAGACGGTCGGCTCGAGCTGCGCGAGCGATTGGTCGGGTTCCTCGGAGGCGAGATCGACGCCCGCGGCTTCCTCACCGCGGTTCCTGAAGGCGCCCAGCAGACAATCGGAGAGCTCCGCCGCGCTCGGGTTGTCGAACACGATCGTGGCCGGCAGCCGCATGCCGGTGAGGGTGTCCAGCCGGTTGCGCAACTCGACGGCCGCCAGCGAGTCGAAGCCGAGCTCGGCGAACGGCCGGTCGGGCTCGACCGCCTCGACCGAGGCGTGCCCGAGCACCGAGGCGATCTCCTCCTGCACGAGACCGAGCAGCAGCTCCTCCCACTCCTCCTCGGCGGCGGCGTCCAGGCGCACCGCCCAGGACCCGCTGGCCGAGGATCGCCCGCGCCTTACCCGCACCAGACCTCGCAACAGGGCGGGCACCGCTTCGGCGTCGGCGACCGTGTTCAGGCTCCAGGCCTCGAAGCGGGCGGCGATCAACAGAGCTTCGTCGACCGCGCAAGCCCCGTCGAACAGCTCAAGGGCTTCCTCGGAGGACATCGCGATCGCCCCCCAGCGCTCCTTGCGCGCTCGATCGGCCTCGTTCATGTCGCCGGCCATGCCACTCTCCTCGGCCCACCAGCCCCACGCCATCGAGATCGCGGGCAGCCCGCGAGCACGGCGGTGAGCGGCCAGCATGTCCAGGAAGACGTTGGCGGCGCAGTAGCTCGCCTGGCCGGGGCTGCCGAGCGTGCCGGAGATCGAGGAGAACAGCACGAACGCCGACAGGTCGAGGTCAGCGGTCAGCTCGTGCAGGTGCCAGGCCGCGTCCACCTTCGGTGCGAGCACCCGGTCGACACGGTCCGCGGTCAACGAGCCGATCAGTCCATCGTCGAGCGTTCCCGCGGCGTGTATGACCGCGCCCAACGGGTGCTGCTCGTCGATCGAGGCGATCAACTCCTGGAGCTGGCCGCGGTCGGAGGTGTCACACGCGGCGATCCTCGTCTGCGCCCCCAGGCCTGCAAGCCC
The DNA here is from genome assembly GCA_035483615.1 of Solirubrobacteraceae bacterium. Taxonomy (GTDB): domain Bacteria; phylum Actinomycetota; class Thermoleophilia; order Solirubrobacterales; family Solirubrobacteraceae; genus Palsa-744. The sequence goes on from DATHPT010000118.1 coordinate 2,820, forward strand.
TGACTCGAGCTCTGCGGCGCCCGGCGCGTCGTGTCCTCTGCGGCTGACGAGCAGCAGGTTGCGCACGCCATGGTGGCTGACGAGATGGCGCGCCACCAGGGCACCCAGCGCACCGGTGCCCCCGGTGATCATCACCGTCCGGTGTGCGTCGAAGGTCTCAGCGCCGGTCCCGACGGCCGAGCTGCCCCCGGCGAGCGGGACCCTGGCCAGACGCGGCGTCGTGACACGGCCATCGCGCAACGCCAGCTCGCGCTCTCCTGTGCGCAACGCAGCGAGAACCGCCGCCGGCAGGATCATCGCGGAGGACCGCTCTCCGTCGAGGTCCACGGTCAGGAAGCGATTGGCGAACTCGCCGCGGGCGGCGCGCACAAGACCCCAGATCGTCGCCTGCGCCAGGTCGTGAACGTCCTCCACCTCGCTTGTGGCCACGGCGCGGCGGGTAACCAGCACCAGGCGCGAGGCCGCGAAGCGCTCGTCCTTCAGCCACTCCTGCAGCATCGCCAGCATGCCATTCGCGGTGGCGTGAGCAAGCGAGGGATCGAACCCGCTCCCACCATCCCCGGGTTCCGCGGCGACAGGATCGCAGGCCATCAGCACCACCCTTGGAACGGGCTCCCCGCTCTGTGCGACAGCCCCCAGGGAGGAGAGATCTCGGTGGGCCTCGATCTCCACACCAGCGGCGCCCAGCGCGTCAACGAGCCATCCCCCGGCGCCCGCCCCGGTGCCGACGCTCACCAGCGCAAGGTCGGTGAGCGTGTGCTCGCCGGTCGATTCGGTGGTGAGCTCGGCCGGGGAGAGCTCTGGCCAGTCCAGGCGCAGCAGCGTCTCGTGATAGCCGCCGCCGGCCGCGGCAGCGGCGGCAAGCTGTCCCGGGCTCATCACGCGCGAGACCAGCGCGTCCACCGTGGCGACCGGCAGGCCGTTCTCGTCGGCGATCTCAAGCGATGCAGCGTCGGGGTCGGCCGGGGACATCCGCACACGCAGCGCGGAAGCTCCCCGAGTGTGCAGCGCCACCCCGCGCCAGGCGAAGGGAAGCCTCACCCCGGCATCGCTCCCGTCGAGCTCCAGGCGCATGTCTGGATCGAACAGACTGACAGCGAAGCTGTGCAGCGCCGCATCGGCCAGCGCGGGGTGCAGCCCATAGGTGCCGGCCTGCGCGGTCTGGCGCTCCGGCAGGCCGATCTCGGCGAACACGTCCTCGCCGAGCTTCCAGGCCGCCTGCAACCCCCGGAAGGCCGGGCCATAGTCGAGTCCCAGCTCCGCCAGGCGGTCGTACACCGAGTCGATCTCCACCGCCTGAGCGCCCTCCGGGGGCCAGGTGGGGAATGGTGCAGATGCTTCATCGGGCTCTCCTGTGACCACGGCGAGCAGCACACCGGTCGCATTGCGAGTCCACTCGCGTTCCGCCACGCTCTCCCCACCCGAGCGTCGCGCATCCTCACCGCCCGAGCGTTGCCCTCCCTCGTCGGAGGGATCTGTGCGCGAGTAGATGCTCACGCGCCGCCTGCCGGCTTCGTCGGGCGAGCTCACGGCGACCTGTACCTGCACTCCATCCTGCGGGGGCAGCACGAGCGGCGCTTCGAGGGCAAGTTCCTCCAGCCGCTCACAGGAGACGTGCCTGCCCGCATGCAGCGCGAGCTCCAGAAAGGCAGTCCCCGGCAGCAACGCGGCGCCCATCACGGAGTGATCCAGCAGCCAGGGATGGGTTTGGGCTGAGAGCCGGCCTGTGAACAGCCAGCTGTCCTCGCCGGCCATGGCGATCGCAGCGCTCAGCAGCGGATGGGCGATCGGGGTCTGACCGGCGGCGGCGAGATCGCCGACTCCACCCCCGGAGGGGTTCAGCCAGTAGCGCTCGCGCTGGAAGGCGTATGTCGGCAACGTCACCCGCTGGGCGCCCGATCCCTCGAACAGGCGTGTCCACTCGAGGGCCACTCCGCCCACCCACAGCTCGGCGAGCGCCGCCAGCGCCGTGCGGGCCTCCGGGCGCCTGTCGCGCAGGAGCGCCACAGCCGTGACCGCGCGCGCGCGAGCGGCGCTTGCGGGCGCTGCACCCGCGGGAGCGCTCTTGACAGAGGTCTCGACCTCGCGCCGGTCCGGGCTCGGCTCCGCGCCGCCTCGCAGGCAGTCGAGGCACATGGCGCTGAGCACGCCGTCGGGCCCCAGCTCGAGGAAGCTGTCGACTCCCTGGTCGGCCAACCAGCGCACCCCGTCGGCGAAGCGCACGGTGCGACGCACGTGCTCGACCCAATAGCCCGGATCGCCGATCTGCTCAGCGCCAAGCGGCTTGCCGGTCAGATTGGACACGACCGGGATCCGCGGCTCGGAGAACGACAGCCCTGCCACGACCTGCGCGAACTCCTCGAGCATCCCGTCCATGCGGTGGGAGTGAAACGCGTGGCTGACCCGCAGGCGCCTGGTCTTGCGACCGCGCTCCCCCCACACCTCGGCGACGGCCAGAACAGCGTCCTCCTCGCCGCTGATCACCACCGACGTTGGGCCGTTGACGGCGGCGAGCGCGATTCCCTCGCGCCCGTCGATCGTCTCCAGGATCTCCTGCTCGGAGGCCTGTACCGCCACCATCGCCCCGCCCCGGGGCAGGGCGCCCATCAGCCGGCCTCTGGCGGCCACCAGCGTGCAGGCGTCCTCCAGCGGAAGCATCCCCGCCACATGGGCTGCCGCCAGCTCGCCGATCGAGTGGCCGAGCAAGTAGTCGGGGCGCAGGCCGCAGGCGTCGATGAGACGGAACAGCGCGACCTCGAGCGCGAACATGGCGGCCTGGGTGAATGTCGTCTCGTCCAGCAGGGATTCACCGGTTCCCTCCTCACGGGTTCCGTCCTCGCCTGCCTGACCCTCGCTGGCCCCGCCATCGGCGCGGTCCTCGCTGGACCCGTCCTGGCCCCCGAAGATCAGCTCGAGCAGCGAACGGTCGAGCAGAGCGTCGAAGCTCCCGCAGACTTCGTCCAGGGCGTCTTTGAACACCGGCGAGGCGTCATACAGCTCACGCCCCATGCCCACCCGTTGGGCCCCCTGGCCAGTGAACAGCAGCGCCACCCGACGCTTGCCCGGTCGAGCCTCGCCCTGCACGATGCCGGCTGCCGAGCCACCGTCGGCGAGCGCCGCGAGGCCGGCCAGCATCTCCGGAGTGTCCTCTGCGATCACGACCGCTCTGTCCTCGAGCGTCGAGCGGGTGCCGGCCAGCGACAGTCCGACGTCCGCGAGCCCCAGCTGAGGATCCTCCGAGACGCGATCCGCCAGTCTCCTGGCCTGCGCCCGCAGCGCGCCTGCGCCCTTGCCGGAGATCACCCATGGAGTGGTGCCCACAAGCACGGGCGTCTCAACGGTCGCGCCGGCGCCGAGGTTCCCGCTGTCGCCGGCACGGACGGTCTGCTCGGCGATCGGGGCGCTGTCCTGTTCGAGGATCACGTGGGCGTTCGTGCCACTGATCCCGAACGAGGACACCGCGGCGCGCCGGGGCGCATCTGTGTCCGGCCACGCGATCGGCTCTCTCAGCAGCGAGACCTCGCCTGTCGACCAGTCGACCTGAGTCGAGGGCTCGTCCACGTGCAGCGTCTTCGGCAGCGTTCCGTGACGCATCGCCATCACCATCTTGATCAGGCTCGCCACGCCCGCTGCCGCCATCACGTGGCCGATGTTTGACTTCACCGATCCCAGCCACAGCGGCCGGCCCTCCGGCCGCTCGGCGCCGTAGGTGCCGAGCAGCGCCTGGGCCTCGATCGGGTCGCCGAGCTGCGTGCCGGTGCCGTGCGCCTCCACGACGTCCACCTCGGCCGCGGACAGGCCGGCGCTCTGAAGCGCCCGACGGATGACGCGCTGCTGGGAGGGGCCGTTGGGAGCTGTGAAACCGTTGCTGGCTCCATCCTGGTTGACGGCGCTGCCGCGCACGAGCGCAAGCACACGATGGCCGTGCCGGCGTGCATCTGAGACGCGCTCAAGCGCCAGGACGCCGACGCCCTCGCCCCAGTTGGTGCCGTCGGCGGAGTCGGCGAAGGACTTGCAACGACCGTCTGGAGCCAGGCCCCGACGCCGGCTGAAGCCGATGAAAAGGTAGGGGTGGGCCATCACGCTGACGCCGCCCGCGAGCGCGAGCTCGCACTCGCCTGCCCGCAGCGCTGCGCAGGCCAGGTGCAGAGCCACAAGCGAGGAGGAGCAGGCTGTGTCCACCGTCATCGTGGGGCCCTCGAGCCCGAGCGTGTAGGCCACGCGACCCGACACGATGCTGCCGGAATTGCTCGAGGTTATCTCCAGGCCGTCCTCGCGCGGAGCGCTCAGATCGCTGAGATAGTCCTGGTGCATCACCCCGGCGAACACGCCCGTCTGGCTGCCCCGCAGCGACGTGGGAGCGATGCCCGCGTCCTCGAAAGCCTCCCAGCTCGCTTCCAGGAAGAGGCGCTGCTGGGGATCCATCATCAGAGCCTCGCGCGGGCTGACCCTGAAGAAGTCCGCGTCGAACTCGCCCGCGTCGTGCAGGAAGCCGGCTTCCCGCACATAGGAGGTTCCCGGGTGATCGGGATCGGGGTTGTACAGACGCTCCATATCCCATCCACGATCTGTGGGGAACGGGGAGATCGCGTCTCGCTCCTCGCTCACCAGATCCCACAGGTCGGCCGCGGAGCGCACCTCACCCGGCAACCGGCAGCTCATGCCGACGATCGCGATCGGCTCATGCGATGCGGCGAGGAGCTGGCGATTCTGGCGCCGCAGCCGCTCCGTCTCCTTCGCGGAAGCGCGCAGGGCCTTTTCCAGTTGCTCGGGAGAAACGCTCACAATTCAGCTCCTTACCTCGGACTCGCCGAGAACCATGTCGTCCTCGAGCGTCATTTTCACCAGGCTCTCAACGTCCATCTCGTCGATCGAATCGACCGAATCCTCATAGGCCGACGCTTGCCCATCGGCAAGACCGGCCAGCGCCAGCAGCGTGTCCATCACGCCCGCCTCTCGCAGGCGCGCGAGCGGGATCGAGGCCAGCGCGCTTCGAATGTCGAGCTCGCCGGCGGCGTCACGGTCGCCGCTCCCGCCCAGCTCGGGCGAGATCCGCTCCAGCAGAAAGTCGGCCAGCTCGGCCGCCGTCGGATGGTCGAACACGAGCGTGGCGGGCAGCTGAAGCCCGCTGGTGGCCGCGAGCCGGTTGCGCAGCTCCACGGCGGCCAGCGAATCGAATCCAAGCTCGTTGAAGGCGCGATGAGCGTCGATCGCATCCGGGGAGTCGTGGCCCAGTACGGAGGCCACCTCGGAGCTGACCAGGTCGAGTATCACCCGTTCGCGCTCGCCCTTCGGCGTGCTGCTCAGGCGTCGCGCCAGCGAGCCGGCGTCGTCGTGGCGTTGCGCGGGCACGCGCACCAGGCCACGCAGCAGCGGGGGCACGAAGCCCCCGCGAGCCTGGGCGCGCAGGCTCGCGAGATCCAGGCGCGCCGGGACGATGCAGGGCTCGCCGTTCGCATGGGCCGCATCGAACAGGGCGACCCCTTCCTCGGCTGACAGGGCGAGCATGCCCGCACGTTCCATCCGTGTGCGATCGGCCGCGCCGAGGTCGCCGGCCAGGCCCTCGGCTGCGGCCCACCAGCCCCATGCCATCGAGATGCCCGTCAGGCCACGGCTGCGTCTGTGGATCGCCAGCGCATCCAGGAACGCGTTCGCGGCGGCATAGTTGCTCTGGCCCGGCCCGCCGAGTGTGCCCGTGCTCGAGGAGAACAGCACGAACGCCGACAGGTCGAGCTTTTCCGTCAGCTCGTGCAGGTGCCAGGCCGCTTGGGCCTTTGGGGCGAAGACGTGCTCCAGGCGCTCGGGGGTCATCGATTCGATCACGCCGTCGTCGAGGGCGCCGGCGGTGTGAACCACGGCGCTCCACGGATGTCCGTCGGGCGCCGATGCAACCAGCCCGGCGAGCTGATCGCGATCGGACACGTCGCAGGCGACGATCCTGACCTCTGCGCCCAGCTCGGCCAGCTCGATTCGCAGCGTCGCGGCCGTCGGGGCCTGCATGCCCTGCCTGCTTGCGAGCACGAGACTGCGAACCCCGTGCTTCTCGACGAGGTGCCTCGCCAGCAGCGATCCCAGCGCGCCCGTGCCACCGGTGATGAGCACGCTGCCCGCTCCGTCCTTGCCACAGAAGTCCAGGCTCCCGCCGTCGCCGCCGGCCTCGCCGGACGAGGGATCACGCTCTGCCTGCTCGGCCACCGGCGCGGCGCCAGCGCTCTCGCCCGCGCGCCTCAGACGCGCCGCCAGAGGCTTCCCATCGCGCAATGCGAGCTGTGGCTCCTCCAGGCCCAGCGCGGTCGCGAGCGCAGCGCTGGATGCGGGCGCCCGGTCGATGTCGACGAGCGCGATGCGACCTGGATTCTCCGACTGCGCCGATCGCAGCAGTCCCCACAGCGAGGCGCCCGCCAGATCCGTGATGTCCTCTCCGTCCGTCGCCGAGACCGCGCCGCTGGTCACGAACACGAGCCGCACTCCGCTCAGCGAGCTCTCGCCGAGCCATTCCTGCAGCAGCGACAGCGCCGACTCGAGCAGCCCGCAAGCCGCAGCCGGCGTGTCGTGACTCCCGGTGAGAGCGTCGGTCCCGAGGTGGACGAGCAGCGTCTCGGGCGCGGGCTCTCCCTGCTCGATCGCCCCAGCGAGCGCCGCCAGGTCTGCGTAGGCGACGGGCTCCACGCGATCCCCCTCGAAACCCGGGCTCCACTGCAGCGCGCCAAGGAGCTCCGCGGTGCGCTCGCCCAGCATGGCCATGCTCCCAACCGGCGCTCTGCTCGTGACCAGGGCTCTACTCACCACCGACGCCCTGCTCGGGACCGGGGTTTCCTCGGAGATGATGGGAACCCAGTCGAGGCGCAGCATCGACTGGCGCCTGCCGCCATCGAGTCCCCCCAACTGCTCGGCGCTGACTTTCCGCACCACCACCGACTCGGCTGAGAGCACCGGTTGCCCGTGCTCGTCGGATGCGAGCACCGACATGCCACCTGCCTCCAGGCGAGCCAGACGCACGCGCAGTGAGGAGCTTCCCGCGGCGTGCAAGCGCACATGACTCCAGGCGAATGGCAGCACCGCGCTCTCCGGGACGGCCGCACTCTCGGTGCGCATCAACACTCCCCCCGTCTGAAGCGCGCAGTCGAGCAGCGCGGGATGGATGCCATAGTCACCGGCGCTCGAGCGCCGGCTCTCGGGAAGGCGCACCTCTGTGAACGCTTCGTCTCCTCGAAGCCAGGCGGCGCGCACGCTTAGAAAAGCCGGCCCGTACTCGAGGCCCACTCCCGCGAAGTAGTCGTACAGGTCATCGACCGCCACGGGCTCTGCGCCCGGCGGCGGCCAGGCGCCGGCGGCGAACGACTGCCCCTGCTGCTCGAGCGCCGTCGGGCGATCCGCCGCCGGCGTCAGTGCGCCGCGTGCGTGACGGGTCCAGGTGTGCGTTTCGAGGCTCGAGTCGCCCTCTGGACGGGAGAAGATCTCGACCGCTCGGCGCCCTGAGTCCTCAGCTGGGGCGAGCGTCACCTGCAGTTGCACGGCGCCGGGCTCTTTGAGCACCAGCGGCGTCTCGAAGACCAGATCCTCCAGCAGCTCGTATTCGACCTCGGCGCCGGCGCGCAGCGCAATCTCCACGAATGTGGTTCCCGGCACCACGATGTGACCGGCGACCATGTGATCTGCAAACCACGGCTCGCGCTGGAGCGAGATGCGACCGGTGAACAGGCGGCCGTCGCTGTCTGCAAGCGCCACGGTGGCGCCCACGAGCGGGTGCCCGGCCGGGGTCTGGCCGACGCTCGAGACATCGCCGTCGGCTCCCGCGCCCATCTCCAGCCAGTAGCGCTGCCGTTGGAACGCGTATGTGGGCAGCTGGACCTGGCTGGCGTCCGCACCCTCGAACATCCCATTCCAGTCGACCTCCACTCCGCGCACCCACAGCTCGGCGAGCGATGTCAGGAAACGACGCGGGCCACCCTCGCCGCGCCGCAGCGAGCCATGGACCCCGATGTCCGCTATGTTCGGCGTCTCGGCGGCGAGCGCTCCGCCGGATGCCCGCGCCTCCTCCGAGCCCCGCTCGGCGAGGAAGGCTTCGGTGGTTTCATGCAGGCCCACCGCCAGCACCGGATGCGGGCTCACCTCCACGAAGGTGCGAAAGCCGGCGTCCAGTAGCGCTCTGGTGACGAGCTCGAACTGGACCGGCTCACGCAGATTGCGATACCAGTAGTGCGCGTCCAGCTGCGCACCCTCGAGCGGGCCGCCCGTGACGGTCGAGTAGAACGCGATATCGCTCGAGCGAGGCTCGATCTCCGAGAACGCCTCGATCACCTCGTCGTGGAACGCCTCGACCTGAGCGGAGTGCGTGGCGACGGTCGCCGGAACTTCACGTGCGCGCACGTCGTTCGAGGCGCACTGCTCCACGAACTCGCGCAGCGCCTCGCGCTCGCCTGCGACCGCGACCGAGCGCGGCCCGTTGGAGCCGGACACCACCAACCGCCCGTCCCAGCGCTCCAGGCGCTCGCGCACCTGCTCGACGCCGAGCGCGACGGACACGACGCCACCTCTCCCCACCAAGGCGGTGAGCATGCGGCTGCGCAGCGCAACCATCCGCGCCGCCTGCTCGAGCGAGAGCACGCCTGCCACATGCGCTGCCGCGATCTCCCCCTGGGAGTGGCCGACCACGGCGGCGGGACGCACCCCGCACGAGCTCCACAGTCCGGCGAGCGCCACCATCACCGCGAACAGCACCGGCTGCACCACGTCGATCCGCTCGAGCCCGGGGGCGCCCTCGGCCCCGCGTAGAACCTCCTCCGGCGACCAGTCGATGAACGGCGCAAGCGCCGCCGCGCATTCGCTCAGCCGCTCGGAGAAAACGCTCGAGCCGTCAATCAGCTCGAGTGCCATTCCGACCCATTGGGAGCCCTGGCCCGGAAAGACGAACACGATCTCACCCGGGCCCGACGGCCCGACGGCGCCTCTGACGAGCTGCCCGGCCTCACTCTCGCGCCCTCCCTGGCCCTGTGCGACGCGGGGGCCCGATGTGGCATGCGGGCCCGACGCGGCAAACAGCCCCCCCGGCGCGGGAAGCGGCCCCGGCGCGGGAAGCGGCCCCGGCGCGGGAAGCAGGCCCGATGCGGGAAGCAGGCCCGATG
>DATHPT010000119.1:0-27682 GCA_035483615.1 Solirubrobacteraceae bacterium
TGTTGTGGTTTGTCCTCCATCGTTCGGGCGGCAGTCTAATAGAACAATCCCAAGAAACGATCTTGCCCGCTCCTTCGAGATATTCGAGCAGGTCGACAGAGGCGTCCTGCGCGGGGTTCGGGTATGGGCCAGATTGGCGCCTGGGTGTCGGGTTTGGGGCAGGCGGAGTCGTTGGCCGCTCGCTCGTCCGTGGCGCGCACCCGCGCTAGCCTCGACAGACGTGGGGTCCTCCGTCCAAGATCCGCTGTCGGCTTTCAGTCCCGCGGTGCGCGACTGGTTTGCGTCCTCGTTCGCCGAGCCGACCCCCGCTCAGGCGCAGGCGTGGCCGGCGATCGCAAGCGGCGAGCACGTGCTGCTGTCGGCGCCGACCGGCTCGGGCAAGACGTTGGCGGCGTTCCTGTGGGCGCTCGACAGGCTCTTGACGGACGGCGGCGGGCAGGCTGAGGGTGGGCAAACCGAGGGCGGGCAGCTCCAGAGTGAGCATGTGGCGGGCGGCCCGAGGGGCGGGGTTCGAGTGGTGTATGTGTCTCCGCTGAAGGCTTTGTCCTATGACATCGAGCGCAACCTGCGAGCCCCGTTGAGGGGGATCGGAGCGCAGGTGAGCGTGGGTATCCGGACAGGCGACACCTCACAGGCCGAGCGCGCGGCGATGGCGCGCAAACCGCCGGAGATCCTGATTACGACTCCCGAGTCGCTGTACCTGATCCTCGGCTCGCGCGCGCGCGCGATGCTGAGCACGGTCGAGACGGTGATCGTGGATGAGATCCACGCGGTGGCGTCTGTCAAGCGCGGCGCTCACCTGGCGCTCACGCTCGAGCGCTTGGAGGAGCAGGCGCGCAGCGGCGACGTCGGGCGGACGGTGCAGCGGGTGGGCCTGTCGGCGACGCAGAACCCGCTCGAGGAGGTGGGCCGCTTTCTGGTGGGCCCGAAGCGCAGGGTGAGGATCCTCGACACGGGGGTGCGCAAGCCGCTCGACCTGCGCATACAGGTGCCGGTTGAGTCGATGAAGGATCTGGCCGGGGCGCCCTCGGGGGCGCAGGGAGGCGACCCGCTGGAGCCGGTGCCGGGGAGCGAGTCGACGCGCAATTCGATCTGGCCGGCGATCTACCCGGAGCTGCTGCGGCTCGTGCGCGAGCATCGCTCGACGATCGTGTTCGTCAACAATCGTCGCTCGGCCGAGCGGGTGGCGCTGCGTCTGAACGAGCTGGCCGGGGAGGGGTTGGAGGGAGCCGCCCCGGGGGGCGGCTTGGATGGCGTTCCCGTGGGAGGCCCGGCGCCGCCGGCGCCGAGCGAGATCGCAAGAGCACACCACGGTTCGCTCTCCAGGGAGGAGCGGACGCTGATCGAGGAGCAGTTGAAGGCGGGTGAGCTGCCGTGCCTGGTCGCCACCTCTTCGCTGGAGCTGGGCATCGACATGGGGGCCGTGGATCTCGTGTTGCAGATCGAGTCGCCGAAGTCTGTGGCGCGCGGGCTCCAGCGGATCGGGCGCGCCGGTCACGGTGTGGGCGATGTCAGCAAGGGGCGCATCTTTCCGAAGTTCCGCGGTGACCTGCTCGAGTGCGCGGTGGTGTGCCGTCGCATGCGCGAGGGCGCGATCGAGTCGACTGTGGTGCCGCGCAACGCGCTGGACGTGCTCGCCCAGCAGATCGTGGCGATCGCCGCTTCGGCCGAGTTCGAGGAGCGGGAGGCGGGCGTGAGCGTGGAGGATCTGCATGCGCTGGTGACCCGCACCCACTCTTACTCGGAGCTGCCGCGGGCGCTGCTCGAGAATGTGCTGGACATGCTCGATGGGCGCTACCCGTCGAGCGAGTTCGGCGAGCTGCGCGCCCGCATCGTGTGGGATCGTGTGGCGGGAACCATCCGCGCGCGCAAGGGCGCCCGCCAGCTCGCGATCGCCAACGCCGGCACGATCCCAGATCGCGGCCTGTATGCGGTGACGCTGCCGGATGGTCGCCGGGTGGGAGAGCTCGACGAGGAGATGGTCTACGAGGCGCGGGCGGGCCAGGTGTTCCTACTTGGCGCGTCCTCCTGGCGAATCGAGGAAATCGGACGCGATCGGGTGATCGTCACGCCCGCGCCCGGGGTGCCCGGGGCGGTGCCGTTCTGGAAGGGCGACGGCATCGGCAGGCCGAAGGAGCTTGGCGAGGCGATCGGGGCGTTTGCGCGCTGGGCGGTGGATCAGGACGCGGAGCTGCTTGTCCGCGACTATGACCTCGACGAGCATTCGGCTCGCAACCTGCTCGAGTACCTGCGTGAGCAGCAGGCAGCCACACACGTGCTGCCCAGCGATCGCACGATCGTGCTGGAGCGCTTTCGTGACGAGATCGGTGATTGGCGCTTGTGCGTGCTCTCGCCATACGGAGGGAGGGTGCATGCCGCATGGGGTCTGGCCATCTCGGCGCGCATTCGCGAGCGCTTCGGGATCGAGGGTGAGGCGCTGTGGTCCGACGACGGAATCGTGGTGCGTCTGCCCGACGTGGACTTCGAGGACGAGCGGGGCTCTTCGGGCGATGAACGGGGCCCTTCCAACGACGAACGGGACTTTTCCGGCGAGGAACGGGGCTCTTCCGGGAAGGGGCGGGGCTCCTATGACCACCGGCGGGACTCCTCCGACGGTGGATCGGGGACTCGCGCCGATGAGCTGGTCGGGGTGGAGTCCTCGGGCGCAACGGGTGCTCACTCCTATGCGGACCTGGTGGCGTTCGATCCTGGGGAGGTCGAGGAGGTGGTGGTTGCGGAGCTCGGTGGGTCGGCGCTGTTCGGCGCTCGCTTTCGCGAGAACGCCGGCCGGGCACTGCTGATTCCACGCGCGTATCCGGGCAGGCGCACGCCTCTGTGGCAGCAGCGGTTGAAGGCGCAGGGCCTGTTGGAGGTGGCGCGCCGCTACCCCGACTTTCCGATTGTGCTCGAGACCTACCGGGAGTGTCTGCGCGACGTGCTCGACCTGCCGGGGCTGCAGGAGCTGCTGCGCGGTCTCGCAACGCGGGAGCTGGGGCTTGTGGAGGTCGAGACGCAGAGCGCATCGCCGTTTGCGGGATCGCTGCTGTTCGACTACGTGGCGACCTATATGTACGAGGGCGATACGCCGAGCGCCGAGCGGCGCGCGGCGGCTCTGTCGCTTGACCGTGACCTGCTGCGCGAGCTGCTTGGCCAGGAGGAGTTGCGGGAGCTGATCGACCCAGGAGCGCTCGCGCAGATCGAGGACGATCTTCAGTGTCGCTCCGAGCGCACACAGGCGACCGGGCGCGATCGGCTCTGCGATGTGCTGCGTCAGGTCGGCGACCTGCGCGTGGAGGAGCTGTACGAGCGCGTGCTCGATGGGCTCGACGCGGATGAACTGCTGGCGGCGCTCGAGCGTGAGCGGCGGGTGGTGCGCATGCGGGTCGCGGGGGAGGAGCGGCTGGTGGCGGCCGACGATGCCGGGCTCTACCGTGACGCACTGGGCTCTTCCCCGCCCGGGGGGCTGGCGAGCGCGTTTCTTGCAGACGTGCCTGACGCGCTCGGGGAGCTGGTGGGCCGCTATGCGCGCACGCATGGGCCGTTCACATCTGCACAGCTGTTCGAGCGCTATCGAGTCGATGCCTCTTCGGTGTTGCGCGAGCTCGAGCGTGCCGGTGAGCTTGCGCGTGGCGAGATGCGCCCAGGCGGCTCTCAGCGCGAGTGGTGCGACGTTCAGGTGTTGCGCCGTCTGCGGCGCGCCTCGCTGGCGGCGCTGCGCAAGGAGATCGAGCCGGTGGGTGAGCGGGCGCTGAGCGCCTTCATGCCTTCATGGCAGGGCGTCGACCGCTGGCGGCGGGGGTCGGAGCTGCGCGGCGGTGGCGTGGAGCGGCTGCGTGAGGTGCTGGTGCCCCTGCAGGGCCTGGCGCTCCCGGTGGGGTCCTGGGAGCGCGACGTGCTGCCCTGCCGCACAGGCTCCTATTCGCGTTCATGGCTCGACTCGCTGTGCGCGAGCGGAGAGCTGGTGTGGGTTGGCGCGGGAGCGCTGGGCCGTGACTCAGGCCGGGTGGCCCTCTACTTCCGTGAGGACGCTGCGTTGCTGGGACCGCCGCGGGAGATGGGCGGCGAGCCTCCGGCGGCCCCCGAGCACTCGCTGCTGCGTGCTCGCCTGGCGGTGGGGCCTTGCTTCTTCACAGACCTGCTCGCCGAGCTGGACGTGCCTGGGCCTGCGCTGACACAGGCTCTGTGGGACCTGGTGTGGGCTGGGGAGGTGACCAACGACGCTTGGGCGCCGCTGCGGGCGCCGCGCTTGACGCTTGCCGCGCCGGCAGCGTCCCGGCGCGCCGGCGCGCGCTCCGCCCGGCGCTTCGGCGGGTCCTCGCTTCGCGGGGGACGCTTTGGGGCGAGCGCGCAGGTGCAGGGTCGCTGGTCGCTGAGCGCCCCGATCTTCCGCGAGGAGCCGCTGTGGACGGAGAGCTCACCGAACGCGTCCGGTGAGGTGGTAGGAGTGGCGGAGTTCCAGGGGGCGCGAGATCAGGCGGACCGCGAGCAGGGCACGACGGCGCAGACCCGGGGAGTCGGGGGCGAGGCGGAGGATCGGCGCCGGCGCCGGCGCGCGCTGGCGGAACTGATGCTCGAGCGCTACGGGGTCCTCACAAGAGAGCAGGTACGGGCAGAGGGCATCGCCGGTGGCTTCTCCAGTTTGTACGGCGCTCTGAGTGAGCTTGAGACGCTGGGCGTCTGTCGCCGTGGCTATTTCATCGAGGGGCTGGGGGGCGCTCAATTTGCGCTGCCGGGAGCGGTCGAGCGCTTGCGCGCCGGCCCCTCCGACCACGAGCGCGGACTGGTACTCGCGGCGGTCGATCCGGCTCAGCCATACGGCGCCACGCTTCCCTGGCCGCGGCGGGCTGGTCAGACACGGCGCCCCGCTCGGGTGGCCGGAGCGTATGTGGTGTTCGTGGACTCCGAGCCGGTGCTCTACCTGGAGCGAGGTGGCCGCGGGATCGTGACGCTGACGGCGGATCCGGAATCGGCTCAGGCTGGAAGCTCGTCCCCCACTCCCGGCGGCGCACTGGGCCTTGCGGGAGCGCCGCTGATGGTTGGGCTGGGAGCGCTCGCGGAAGCGGTGCGCGCGGGACGGGTCGACGCGGTCGCGCTCGAGCGAGTCGACGGCGAGCCGGCGATCGGGTCGAGGCTCGAGCCGGCGCTGGTTGAGCTTGGTTTCCGCCAGGGTCCGCGGAGGCTGACACTACGAGCTTGAACTGCTGCGGTTGTTGGAATAAGATCAGTGAGAGACACGGCTGACATGAGGATGTCGCAGGAGGACAATCGTGTCTGCGGCGCTCTACGGAAGCCGGCGGGGGACCACTGGCGCATACTCCGGACTGGAGTTGGAGACATTCGTCGTGACCGACTATTCAACGACTTGCCAATAGTTCAGCACTGAACTATCTTGTCGAACAATGGGGATGAGTGGAACAAATGGGGACGCTGTGGTGGCTGGGTCGCCGCCGGCGCTCTCTCTGAAGGGCGATACGGAGCTCGCCTACGCAGGGGTCCCCGGCGGCGAGTTGCTGCTGGATGAGGGCCCGAACGGCTCCTTCGACGGCCTGACTCCGCTCTACAAACGACTTCCCCATGGCCCTCATGGTCTCGGCCGTGAGGCGGTGGCGCGCCACCAACGCGCCCGCCTCTACGGCGGCATGGTCGAGTCCGTGTACAAGCGGGGTTACGCCGCCACCAGCGTGGCTCACGTGATCGCGCTGGCGGGCGTTTCGCGCCGCGCCTTCTACGAGCAGTTCTCCAACAAGGAAGATTGCTTTCTGTCCACCTATGACGCGCTCGTCGCGGCTTCGCGCAAACGAGTCCTGCAGGCGTGGCTGTCCGAGCGTGGCTGGGCGAATCGCCTGTATGCCGCCACCCGAATGTTCCTCGAAGGGATCGCCGCGGACCCGCGCGGCGCCTATCTGGTGCTGGTCGAGTCGATTGGGATTGGCCAGCTCGCTCAGGAACGGCGGCAGCTGACGGCCACTGCATTCGAGCGTGTGGTCGCGACCGGCTTCAGCCTGACTCCCGATGGCATCGCCCTGCCGCCACTGGCTCCGCGTGCGATTGTGGGAGGCGTTCGCTTCGTGGTGTTCAGGCGCGTGCGCGAAGGACGCGAGCAGGAGCTCGCCGGGCTGACCGACGAGCTCCTGGACTGGGTCAGCTCCTACCGCTCCTCGGCGGTCTCGCGCCTACGCACGCTCGGGTCGGGCAGGCCGCCGCATCTGGTCGCCAAACGCGCCCGTTTCCTCACGCGCGAAGACCGGCGCTCCTCCGTGATGGACGCGATGGTGCAGCTCGCGCTGGAGGAGGGCTACACCAACATCACCGACGCCGAGATCGCGCGAGCCGCCGCGGTGTCTACCGAAGCTTTTCACCGGGAGTTCTCCAACAAGGAAGAGTGTCTGCTTGCGGTCGTGGACGAGTTCGCAGCCGAAGCTCATGACGCTGTGCGGCGGGCGACGCGCAATGACTCGGACTGGCCTGAAGCCGTTCACAAAGGCGTGGAGGCGCTGATCGGCTACTGCGCCGCCCACCCGGGTCTCGTGAAGCTGTCGTTCATCGATCTGTTCGATGCCGGCAACGGCATGGTCGAGCGGGTCAGCGGAGTGCTCGACGGTTTCATCAAGGTGATGACCGACCGGATCCCTGAACCGAAACGGGCGCCAAGCGTCGCCGCCGAGGCGATCATGGGGGCGATCTGGGCGATTCTCTCGAGCTATGCGCCGCATGATCGTCTGCGCTATCTGCCGTGCCTGGTGGATCATCTGACGTTCCTGATCCTGGCGCCCTACATTGGGCCGAGGCCGGCGGTCGAGGCGATCGAGGGAGTGGGCTCCAAGAACAGACGCATGAAGGTCTCCTGAGCCCTCCGGGGGCTCCGGCAGACGATCTCCTGTCTCGCCGCCGGCTCTATCCTGGTGGGGCGATGCCGACGGACCAAGCCATCAGCGCCGACAGACGTCCGCGACGGGTCGGGCACAAGGGCGCCGCGTATCTGGTTCAGGGCAACACGCGCGAGAGCTTCGATGCCGCGCTGGCCCATGGCGTGGACATGATCGAGTTCGACGTGCTCAGCGAGAGGACCGACGGCAGCGGGGCGCTGCTTGTGGCGCACGATTATCAGGACATGCGCTCACGGACTCCGCTGACGCTCGAGCAGGCGCTCGCGCACCTGGCGGGCGAGGCGTTCGCGGGCGTGGAATTCGATCTCGACGTGAAGCTGCCGGGGTATGAGCTGCAGGTGGTGGACGCTTTGCGCGAGTCCGGTCTGACCGATAGGACTCTGCTGAGTGGGATGTTCCCCTCCGCGCTCGCGCGGGTGCGAGCTGCGGAGCCTTCGCTGCGCCTTGGCTGGTCCGTGCCACGGGTGAGACGCGACTACACGACCGACCTGCTCACGGCGATCCCGGCGCTCGCGATGCTCACGGGCTATCGCGCGCTGCTGCCGCGACGCGCCCGCGAGATGCTGGCAAGCGGCTCGGTGGACGCGATCATGGCCCACTGGCGGGTCGTCACGAGCGCGCTGGTGCGCGCGGTGGCACAGGAGCACGGTGAGCTGTACGTGTGGACCGTGGATGACGCGGTGCGCATCTCCAAGCTCACGGAGCTGGGAGTGAGCGGCATCATCACCAACGACCCGCGCCTGTTCGACGTCTAGGTGAGCTTGCAGGTGGCCGCGCTGAAGTCGCGCGGGTCGGCGCCCGCGAGGCTCTTGTGCCCGGCGGTGCTCGACACGGTTGCGGTTTGGAGCACCGTGGTGCCCCTGCGCCATTGGAACATGACATAGCCCCGTAGCGTGAATGCCGGTTTGCCGGCGGCCGGCGCGAACTGGAAGCTGCGTCCAGCCTGGCGTGCCAGCTGAGCGGAGCCGACCTTCAGGAAGCCAGAGTCGGCTCCCTGGCTGAGGTCGATCCACTTGTTGGTGGTGGCGTCCAGGTACTGCACGTGGAAGCGCATGTACATGACGTCCTTGGGATGCCCGTCGCCGGGCATCGAGCCGCGGATCCCGATCGTGTGGGGCTGGTCCTTGGGGCTGCACACGTCGACCGTGGCCCACAGTTCACGCGAGTGGAGCAGTGCGTGGGTCTGAGCGGGCGCGAGCGCCGCGACGAGCATCAGTGGCGCGATCGCCTTCAACGAGCCCATGACCTGAAGATAGCGCCGCAGATGCTTGTGTGTTGCCGTTCGGCGGCGTATGCGGGCCATGGTCGGTGGCGATCGTTCGCGCGCTGGGGGCAGCTGTGATATTCCCTGGGCATGGCGGCTACCAAGGCGGCGGAGATAGTCGAGCTGCTTGGGCGCGTGCCGGTTTTCTCTACGCTCGAGCACGACGATCTGGAGCGAATCGCCGAGCTGGCGGTGCCGCGCGCGTTCGATCCCGGTCAGATCGTGTTCAGGGAGGGAGACGCAAGCGACACGTGTTATGTCGTTCGCGCCGGCCGCGCGCGGGCGGTGCGCGAGCATCCTGACGGCCGCACGATCACGCTTGCCACCTTCGGGCCCGGTGACTTCTTCGGCGAGCTTGCGATGTTCGAGGACGAGCGGCGATCGGCGACGGTCGAGGCGGTGCAGCGTACGAGTGTGGTCGCGGTGCTGGGGCCGGACATGCGCAGGCTGATGGCCGAGCATCCGGCGATCTCGATCCGCCTCGTGGTGGCGCTGGGCCGGCGGTTGCGCGAGACCAACGACCGGCTTGCCAAACAGTCCTTTCAGACCGTCCAAAGCCGGGTGGCCGTGGTGCTCAGCGAGCTGGTGGCTCAGGCTGTGGAGGCAGGATCCTCCAAGGAGGAGGTGCTGTTGACGGCCACACAGGCCGATCTCGCCAAGCTTGCCGGCTCCTCGCGCGAGTCGGCCTCGCGCTTCCTGGCGGTGCTCGAGCGGGCCGGGGTGATCTCCCAGGGCCGCGGCCGTCTGGTGGTCCACGATCCGGCGGCGCTGGACGGCTATGTCTTCTGAGGAGTCGCGCAAAGGCGCACGGCAGAAGTCCAAGGGGTCTGCTGAGAAGCTGCCCAAGAGCGCACGGCAGAAGTCCAAGGGGTCGGGGAGCGCGCCGGTGGGGTCGTCGACCGCCGGTCCCGGGAAGGTCGGCGGTCGGTCTGGACGCTCCGCGCGCGAGGTGTCCGCCGGTGGGGTGGTGGTCCACGAGGGCAGCGTGCTGGTGATCGTCCCCACGCGGCTTGCGGCCGACGGATCGCAGGTGCTGGCTTTGCCGAAGGGTCATCCCGAGGACGGCGAGACGCTGTTGCAGGCCGCGAGTCGCGAGGTGCACGAGGAGACCGGCGTGCAGGGCGAGCTCGTCGAGGAGCTTGGCGAGGTGCGCTACTGGTATGTGCGCGATCGGCGCAGGGTGGCCAAGAGCGTCCACTTCTTCCTGTTCCGCTACAGCGAGGGTGACATCGCAGACCACGACGATGAGGTCTTGGAGGTGCGCTGGATGAAGCTCGCCGAGGCGCAAAAAGCGCTCAGCTATCAGGGGGAGCGCGAGATGGTGGCTCGCGCGCTGGCCATCTGCCAGCAAGACCGATAGCCTGCGCAGTCGTGCAGGTGCTCAACTTCTACTCGACAATCTTCGCCGATGAGCTGAAGAAGGGTCGCAAGACGGCCACGATCAGGCTCGGAGACAAGTCAGGCAAGTACCGCAAGAACCAGGCGGTGCTGGTGACGATCGGCTATCAGTATTCCCCGCGCGAGCGGATCTTCGAAGCTGTTATAGATCAGGTCGAGGTGATGAAGGTCGCCGAGCTCTCTCCTCGGGACATCAAGCACGACAACCCCGAGTTTCGTCGTCACGAGGAGTTGATCAAGTTCCTCGAACAGATCTACGGGCGGGGGGTCTCGATGGAGGACACGGTGACGGTCGTGCGCTTCTCGCAGATCCTCGACAAGCCGACGGCCATGACCGAAGCGATGAAGGGCTTCGGCGGCGCTCAGAACTAGGTTGCGCCGGTGCGCGCTTCAGGCGCGCTCGGAACTGGGTTGCGAGCGGGGCGCGCTTCGGGCGGCGCTTGGAACCAGGTTGCGAGCGATGAGCAGTGACTGGTGAGCCAGAAGTTGGGGGTTGGCTCTGTGAGTGAGATCCGCCGCAATGGGAAACAGGGGATGAAAAGGAGTCCCGCAAGGCGGAGGATTGGCGGCGTTCACAAGGCTCTCGCGCGGATCTCCTTGAGACTCCCGCAGGCGGCGTCCATGCGAGTTTTTCAAGCGAACCGTCCCTTCGATGCCTGCCAAGCGACAAACCACTCTCCCTCCAAGCGATAGTCGAGTCGTTGGGCGCGAGGGCTTTGCCCGCGGCCACGTGACGGAGATCCAGCGGGCACGGATGATCACGGCGATGATCGACGTGGTGTCCGAGCGCGGCCGCTCGAATGCGACGGTCGCACACGTGGTGGCACGCTCGGGCGTCTCGCGCCGCACTTTCTATGAAGTGTTCGACGACTTCGAAGACTGTTTTCTGGCGGCGCTCGATCAGTCGATCGCGTGCGTGTCGGAGTATGTCCTCGAGGGATATGACCCGGCCGAGAAGTGGCGCATCAGAATCAGGATCGCGCTGATCGGTCTGCTCGAATTTCTCGAGGACGAGCCCGGAATGGGCCGGTTGTGCCTGGTGGAGACGCTTGGGGCGGGACCGAAGGTGCACGAGCGCAGGACGGCGGCGCTGGACGCGGTGATCGCCGCTGTCGAGGAAGGGCGTCGAGAGTCGCGGTCGGCCGCCTCGCTGCCGCCGCTGACCGGTGAGGGCGTCGTGGGAGGAGTGCTGTCGGTGCTGCACGCACGCTTGATCTCCCGTTCGGGCACAGGCGAGCCCCGCGAGTCGCTGCTTGAGCTGATAGGTCCGCTGATGGGCATGATCGTGCTGCCCTATCTCGGACCGGCCGCCGCATATCGGGAGACTTCGCAGCCGGCGCCTGAGCGTCGGGCCCGCGCTCGGGCTGCCAACGGGGATCCGCTGCGCGATCTGGAGATGCGCCTCACCTACCGCACGGTGCGAGTGCTGCTGTCGATCGCGGCGAGCCCGGGGGCGTCCAACCGCGAGGTCGGGGCGGCCGCCGGGATCGATGACCAGGGACAGATCTCAAAGCTGCTGAGTCGCTTGGAGCGGCTTGGGCTGATCGAGAACAGTGGCGCGGGCCAGGTTCGGGGAGCGCCCAACGCGTGGGGGCTCACCAAGCAGGGCGTAGAGGTCGAGCAGCTGGTCCTCGGCCAGACGTCAGTCGGTCAGCGGGGCTGAATCGTCGGTTATCGCGGGGGCTTGGGCAGCGTACGAGGCGATTTTTGTGGCACTCGTGTTACAGGAGTGCCAAATTGCCTTGCCAGACGGCGCCTCTCGTATATATTGATCGTGTCGTTGGCACTCTCCCCTGAGAGTGCCAAGGAGGCAGCCGCCGATTTCGCGCGTGGCCGCTGACCGGAAGCACACTCTAAACGGAGGTTTTACGCATGAAACTCAAGCCCCTGGGCGATCGTCTGATCGTGCGGGCCATCGAAGAGGAGGAGACCACCGCAAGCGGCCTCGTCCTGCCCGATACCGCCAAGGAGAAGCCGCAGAAGGGCAAGGTCCTCGCTGTCGGCGATGGCAAGCTCGACGACAACGGCAAGCGCGTTCCGCTGGATGTCTCTGAGGGCGATGAGGTCCTTTACAGCAAGTACGGCGGAACCGAGATCAAGGTCGATGGGGAGGATCTGCTCGTGCTGCGCGAGTCCGATGTCCTCGCCAAGGTCGCATAAGGAGATCTGAGGAAATATGGCTCACAAGGAACTGAAGTACAGCTCAGAGGCACGCAAGTCGCTTGAGGCCGGCGTTGACGCCGTTGCCAACGCTGTCAAGGTCACGCTCGGCCCGAAGGGCCGCTATGTGGTGCTCGACAAGAAGTTCGGCGCGCCCACGATCACCAATGACGGCGTCACGATCGCACGCGAGATCGAGGTCGAGGACGTCTTCGAGAACCAGGGCGCCCAGCTGGTGCGCGAGGTTGCCACCGCCACCAACGATGTGGCCGGCGATGGCACGACCACGGCGACCGTGCTTGCTCAGGCGATCGTGCGCCAGGGCCTGAAGAACGTCGCGGCGGGCGCAAACCCGCTGGCGCTCAAGCGCGGCATCGAGAAAGCCGTCGATCAGGTTGTTGCCAATATCGCGTCGCAGTCCAAGGAGGTCTCCGGCAAGGATCAGATCGCCCGTGTGGCGACGATCTCCGCCGGCGACGAAGAGATCGGCGACGTGATCGCCGATGCGATCGAGAAGGTCGGCAAGGACGGCGTTGTCAACGTCGAGGAGGGCCAGACGTTCGGCATGGACCTCGAGTTCACAGAGGGCATGCAGTTCGACAAGGGCTACATCTCGCCCTACATGGTCACCGACCAGGACCGTATGGAGGCCACTCTCGAGGACCCCTACATCCTGATCGCCAACCAGAAGATCGGCTCGGTGCGCGATGTGCTGCCGGTGCTCGAGGCCGTGATCCAGAGCGGCAAGCCGCTGCTGATCATCGCCGAGGACGTTGAGGGCGAGTCGCTTGCCACGCTCGTGGTCAACAAGCTGCGCGGCACGTTCACCGGCGTTGCGGTGAAGGCTCCTGGCTTCGGTGATCGTCGCAAGCGCATGCTCGAGGACATCGCGATCCTCACCAAAGCCGAGGTGATCACCGAGGAGATGGGTCTGAAGCTCGAGAACACTCAGGTGTCTCAGCTGGGCCACGCTCGGCGTGTGGTTGTCGCCAAGGACAACACCACGATCGTCGACGGCGCCGGTGAGGCCGAGGCGATCAAGGGGCGCATCAACCAGATCAAGGCCGAGATCGAGAACACCGACTCGGACTTCGACCGCGAGAAGTTGCAGGAGCGTCTGGCGAAGCTCTCCGGCGGCGTTGCCGTGGTCAAGGTCGGCGCAGCCACCGAGACGGAGATGAAGGAGAAGAAGCACCGCGTCGAGGACGCACTGCAGGCCACGCGCGCAGCGCTCGAGGAGGGCATCGTGCCCGGCGGCGGCGTCGCATTGCTGCAGTCCGCCAGCGCGATCTCGCTGGATGGCGTCGAGGAGGATGACGAGAAGACCGGCTCGCGCATCGTGCTGCGGGCTCTGGAGGAGCCGCTGCGTCAGATCGCCGAGAACGCGGGCCTGGAGGGCTCGGTTGTCGTCAACGACGTGCGCAAGGCAAAGAAGGGCCAGGGCCTGAACGCCGCGACGAACGAGATCGTCGATCTCGTTGCCGCCGGCGTGATCGACCCGGCGATGGTCACCCGTTCTGCGCTGCAGAACGCGGCGTCGATCGCCAAGAACATCCTCACCACCGAGGCGATCGTCGCCGAGGTGCCGGAGAAGGAAGCCGGCGGTATGCCGGGCGGCGGCGGCATGCCCGACATGAGCGGGATGATGTAGTCAGAGGATCCAGTGTGCGTGCGGCCCTTCAGCCGCACGCACATGCAGTCGATAGGCAGAGCAGAGGGCCCGGCATGATGCTGGGCCCTCGTCTTGCCGGGGTTCCTATTCGACGGCAGAGACGGGCCGCGGACCGTGCCCGATGTACTTCGCGGTCGGGCGGATCAGCTTGGCCTCGCGCTTCTGCTCGAGGATGTGCGCGGACCAGCCGGCCACGCGGGCGCAGGTGAACATCGGGGTGAACAGGTCCGGCGGCACTTCCGCAAGATCGAGGATCACTGCCGACCAGAACTCCACATTCGTGGCGAGCACGCGGTCGGGCTTGCGGGCCGTGAGCTCGGCAAGCGCGGCCTTCTCAAGCGCCTCGGCGGCCTGAAAGCGTGGCGAGCCCAGTTCCCTGCAGGTGCGCCTCAGCACACGCGCACGGGGATCTTCGGCGCGGTAGACCCTGTGACCGAATCCCATCAGGCGCTCGCCGCGATCCAGTGCGTCCTTGACCCAGCCGTCGGCGTCGCCGGTGCGTTCCACTTCGTCGAGCATCTTCAGCACGCGCGAGGGAGCCCCGCCGTGCAGGGGCCCCGAGAGAGCGCCCACCGCGGAGGAGAGCGCCGCTGCGCAGTCCGCGCCGGTGGAGGCCACCACTCGTGCGGTGAAGGTGGAGGCGTTCATGCCGTGCTCGGCAGCCGAGATCCAGTAGGCGTCGATCGCCTTCGCGTGGTCGGGGTTGGCCTCTCCGCGCCAGCGGATCAGGAAGCGCTCGGGGATCGAGCGACCTCGGTCGACCTCGGCCTGGGGCACGGGCGGCTGCCCGGCTTCGCGCGCCGATTGGGCCACGAATGAGAGCGCCATCACCGAGGCGCGCGCCAGATCCGCGCGTGCCTGGTTGTCGGAGATGTCGATCAGCTGTCCAAAGCCCCACTCCGGAGCAAGCATCGCAAGCGCCGACTGAACGTCGACGCGATGGTCGCCCGAGCGCACCGTGAGCATGTGCGGTTCGGCGGGCGGCAGGCCCGGTTGGAAGTGATCGTCGACGAGCAGACCCCACACCTGCTCGTAGGGGACTGTGCCGACAAGGTCCTCAATGTCGATGCCGCGATAGCGCAGCGATCCACCAGCTCGGTCCGGCTCGGCGATCTCGGTGGCGAAGGCGACGACACCCTCGAGACCTGACTGGACTTGGACTTCATCGGAAGGGGGCGATACGGGCGGCGACTGAGTTGTCGTGACCTCGCTCATGGCACTCGCTTTCTGGGCTCGTTGCTCGACGGGGCGGTTGCCTTGTGGGCAGGGTCATATCGTCGCAGGAATCACACCGGTAGGCTCCGGCGGAGTGAGTGGCGCTCGGCGCCGACATCCATAAGGAGGAGCGCCGTGCCTGACAGCGATCTCATGTTCCGTTCAGCAATCGAGCTCGCGGGGATGGTGAGATCCGGGGAGATCTCCTCACGCGAGCTCGTCGAGACCTCGCTCGCTCGAATCGATGAGCTCAACCCGCAGTTGAACGCGTTTGTCGAGATCGACGGTGAGCGTGCGCTGGCCGTCGCCGAGGAGATCAAGCCGGGTGACTCCCGCCCGTTCGCGGGCGTGCCGATCGCAATCAAGAACAACCGTCCGGTGTCGGGCTATCGGCTCACGATCGGCTGCTCGTTGATGGCCGAGCACGTGGCCGACTATGACCACAACATCACTCGCCGTCTGAAGGACGCCGGTTTTGTGATCGTCGGCACCACCACGTTGCCCGAGTACGGCATCCTGCCCGTCAGCGAGGCGCGCTTGTTCGGGCCGACGCGCAACCCGTGGGATCTCGATCGCACGCCGGGAGGCTCCTCCGGCGGCGCTGCCGCAGCGCTCGCCTCGGGCATGGTCCCGGTGGCGCACGGCAACGACGGCGGCGGCTCGATCCGGATTCCGGCCGCCTGTTGTGGGCTCGTCGGCCTGAAGCCTGCGCGCGGGCGTGTCTCCCCGGCGCCGGAACTCGGGGACTCCTCGCTGGGCATCGACGGTGTGCTCACTCGCAACGTGGGCGACACGGCGGCGATCCTCGACATCCTGGCCGGCTATGAGACGGGTGACGCCACCTGGGCGCCACCGCCCTCCGAGTCGTTTGCCTCGGCGGCCACGCGCGAGCCGGGCAGGCTGCGGATCGCCGCCACGACCCTTTCGCCGGTCGCCGATGCGGTGGTGGATCCGCTCTGCTCGAAGGCGGTCGCGGATGCGGCCGGACTGCTGCGCTCGCTCGGCCACGAGGTCGAGGAAGTCGATCCTCCGTGGCAGATAGAGGGGGTGACAGAGCTGTTCGGGGCAGTCTTCTCGGTCCACATATCGCTTCAGATCGCCTACGCAGGGATGATCGCCGGTCGTGAGCCCACCGCTGAGGACATGGAGCCGATGAGCTGGGCGATCTACTCGATGACCCAGAGCCTGAACGCGCTTCAGGGCAAGGGCCTGGAAGTCCAGCTGCAGGCCTTCGCCCGCCAGCTCGTCGCGTTCATGGAGCCCTACGACATGCTGCTGACCCCGGCGCTCGCCGAGCGTCCGCTGCCGCTTGGCACGCTCGACACGGCAGCGGAGGATCCGATGTCGACGTTCACCCGCTCGGGGCTGTTCACACCGTTCACGCCGGTCTTCAACGCAAGCGGCCAGCCGGGGATCTCACTGCCGCTGTATCAGGGAGAGGACGGCCTGCCGCTGGGCGTCCAGCTCGTGGGACGGCCAGCGGGCGAGGCTGCGCTGCTGGCGCTGGCCTCACAGCTCGAGATCGCCGCGCCCTGGGCCGATCGTCGCGCGCCCGTGTCCTGAGAGCTACCCGACTCCAAGCACCGCTGAGATCGACTGGGGCCTCACGCCGAGCGCTTCGGCGTCGGCGGCGCCGCGCCTGGAAACCATGTTGGCCTCCAGCAGCTCGGCTTCGTCCCATGTGGCAGGAGTTCGTTGGCCGGCCAACCTCTCGACTAGACGCAGAGTGCGCGAGACGAGCGGCGTTGGGATGTGCGCTAGTGCGCGCTCTCGGTGCAGCGAGCGCAACGCGCTGCGAATCACGTCGTCGTAGCTAAGCGTCTCTGGCCCGGCGAGCTCGTAGCGCTCGCTTGTGGCGCCTGCCCCGTTGGACCGCTGCTCGTTGGATCGCTGCTCGCTTGGCTCGGTGGGACGGCTCCCGCCCAGCAGAGCGGCCATCACGAAGTCGGCGACGTCCTCGGCCCATATCGGCTGACACATGGCCCTGCCTCTGCCGGACACCGGCATCATCGGCAGCAGCGAAAGGCGCTCGAGCATCGTCAGCCAGCGGTCGCCCGGCGCGTATACGAGCGACGGGGCGATCACGGTCGAATGCAGGTCCGCCTCGCGCACCGCCTGCTCGGCGAGCGCCTTGGCTCGGAACAGCCGTGCGCGGTGGTGGGTGGAGGCGCCGAGCGCCGAGAAGAACACGAAACGTTGCACTCCCGCCCGCTGAGCCGCCTCGACCATCCTCCATGTCGCTATTGCGGCAAGCTCCTCGATCGAGCCCCTGGGCTGGTCGCGGGTGGACGCGGCAAGGTGCACAACCGTGTCGACGCCTCGCATCGCGTTGCGAAAGGAGGGAGGGTCGGTGAGGTCGCCGAGCGCGATCTGCACGCGCACGCGCTGGGGGCCCAGGCGTCGGGGATCGCGCACCAGACAGCGCACCGGCTGTCCTTCGGCCACCAGGCGGCGTAGCAGCGCCGAGCCCACGAGGCCGGTCGCTCCGGTGAGCAAGAGCATTGCCCAAAGCTAGTACACCTGCCGTCCCTGGGTATGCTGCGAGCGCTGGCAGGATGATTGATTCGGCAATCATCTAGGATGGGTCCAGCCCACGGGCTGCATTTCGTAAGATAGACCCCTCGTCCGTAAACCCCTCAAACTAGGATCGGGAAGAAGCAGAATGGCCTACGTAATCGCTGAGCCGTGCATTGGCACGAAGGACAATTCCTGCGTCGAGGTGTGCCCTGTGGATTGCATCCACCCGACGCCCGACGAGCCCGGCTATGACGCGGCCGAGATGCTCTACATCGATCCAGAGGAGTGCATCGACTGCGACGCCTGCGTTGAGGCGTGCCCGGTCGATGCGTGCTTCGCTGAGGATCAGCTCCCCGATGAGTGGCAGAAGTTCTCCCAGATCAACGCGGAGTATTTCGCCAACACCAAGTAGGTCCGCCGGCCCGAAGTAGGTCCCGCGGGCTGTGACGGCGGCTGGCTGGACCGCGTGGACCGGCGTCGCTCAGGCCATCGGAAGCGACATCCCCGCGGGCTTCGGGCTCGTTGGGGGTGAGGGCATGCTCGGGGTGGCCGCTGCGAGCGGGAGCGTCGGCAGCTCCATGGGCGCCATCGCTATCAGTCCACGCGCCGCCTGACGGATAGCCTGGGAGGCTGGATCGTCAGGGTCCTCGATTGTGAGCGGCACGCCGCTGTCGGCATGCTCGCGCAGCGGCATCGTCAGTGGCACCTTGCCGAGCAGTGGCACGTCGAGCTCGTCGGCGAGATCCTTGCCGCCGCCCTCGCCGAAGATCGCATAGCGCTCGCCGCCGGGGGTGGTGAAGCCGGACATGTTCTCGATCACTCCACAGATCTCAAGCGACACCTTGTTGGCCATCTCGGCCGAGCGGCGGGCCACCTTCTGGGCGGTGGGCTGCGGGGTGGTGACGATCACGAACTGGGCCTGAGGCAGCAGCTGGGCGAGCGTCATCGATACGTCGCCGGTGCCTGGGGGGAGGTCGATCAGCAGATAGTCAAGCGCTCCCCATTCGACGTCCTGCAGGAACTGGTTGAGCGCCTTGTGGAGCATCGGGCCACGCCACACCACGGCGGCGTCCTCCTCCAAGAAGAAGCCGATCGACATGACCTTCACGCCGTGGGATTCGAGCGGCATGATCTTGCGCTGTGGCGAGACAGGGGGGCGGGTCGCGCCGAGGCCGTACATGCGCGGGATCGAGTATCCCCATACGTCGGCGTCGAGGATGCCGACACGCTTGCCGTCGGCTGTGAGCGCGGCTGCGAGGTTAGCGGTCAGTGTGGACTTCCCTACGCCGCCCTTGCCCGAACCGATGCACAGCACGTTCGAGACCTGTGCGAGCGCCCCCGCCGGCAGGCTGGCGCGCCCGAGCTTCTGCTGCAGGGAGGCCTTCTCGCTGTCGCTCAGCACGTCGAAGTAGACGTTCACGTGCGTGACTCCCTCCAGTGCGGATACGGCCTCGGCGACGGAGGTCTGGAAGTGGCCGCGGATCGGACAGCCGGCCGTGGTCAGCGAGACGGTCACGTCGACCACACCGTTGTCGGAGATGTCGATCGAGCGAACCATCTCGAGCTCGACGATCGAGCGGCGCAGCTCCGGGTCGATCACCACCTCCAGGGCCTTGAGGACTTCGTCGCGGTTCATGTCTGCTCGCATTCTGACAAACCGCCGCCGCTTGTCCGTGCGCGGGTGTCGGTGTGGAGGCCAAAAAAAATGCCGGCGGGGCGATAGGGGGCGCCCCGCCGGCGAGGGAGGAGAGGGTGCTTCTACTGCCGGCGAGTATGAGGCCGGCAGATTTTCCCGTTCCCGTGCTCTCCTGCCGGGACGGGGGAAGTTGCGTTTAGACCAGGCTCTGGATGCGCTCCTGGACGCGACCTGCGAGCTCTTCGCCGTCGCGCTGGCGGCGGCGAACCTCGCGCTCGACGCGTCCGCGTGTCTGGCGCACCTCGCGTTCGACCCGCACGCGCGTCTTGCGAATCTCGCGCTCGAGGCGATTACGGGCGGTGTTGCCGCGCCGCTCGAACTTGCGCAGCTGCGCATTGGCCTTCGACGGGCTCGAGTAGCTGCCGATGGTGTCGTTGACGCGGGCGAGCACCTGCTCGCGGGCGATCAGGGCGGCGCCGACCGGGATCAGCACGGCACGCTCGGCGTAGGAGCTCACGGTGCCGTTCTTGACGGCTTGGGAGGAGCGCTTGGTCGACGCGCTGGAGTTGCCGGACGTCGAAGCCGAGGCGCCTGCGCGCTTGGTCGTCTTTGCTCGCGCGGTGCTCTTGGGAGCGGCTGCGCGGCGCGGTTTTGCGCTGCTTGCGGGAGTGGTCTGGGCTGTTGCCATTTGGAGGGGGTCTCCTCTTTGGGGGGCACACTTGTTCTGGTCGATGCGACTTTAGCACCGAACACATGTTCCTAACCCGTCCTGAAAGGATCGTTACACCTGGATCTCAAGAAGGGGTGAACACCCTGTAAAAAAGCCGTATGAATCGGAAGCCGCTTGTGACAGATGGAACATGCGTTCGTGTGGATTGTCTCCCACTTGTGGTTCGGCTTCGCGCGCAGCGCAGGTCTGACGTGGATGCTGCGCTGGGTCTGACCCAGGTGTTCCGCTGGGGCCTGGTGCACATCCCGCCAGGTCCGACCCCCACCCAGATGCTCCACTGGGTCTGAGATAGACGCTTCAGCCGGCGTCGGCGGCGTGTGTGCGAGCGAGCCAGGCGTGCGGGGACTGCAGCTCGTCGGTGCTGGGCAGCATCTCGGCTGAGCTCCAGGCCACGGTCAGCGCCTGTGGTCCCGCCTGGGCCACCACCTCGTCGCAGAAGCTGCGCCCGACCTCGTACTGGCGCAGCTTCATCTCGAGGCCGAGCAGTCGCTCGAGGATGCGCCAGGGCCAGCCGCGGTCGCGCCGGCGCCGCGTCATCGCGGTGCGCATCCGCTCGAGTGTCGGCAGCACGTCTGCGCCGACTGCGTCCATCACGTGCTCGGCATGACCCTCTACGAGTGACATGGTGGCCTGCATGCGGTCCACCAGAGCCCAGCGGTCCTCGCCGAGCCCGACGCGCAACAGCTCTCCTCCACGCAGACGTCCGGCGAGCGTGCGCAGATCGGATATGTCGGGGATCTGCAACAGCCGGCCGAGCCCGATGCCCACCTGCATGCCGTCGATCAGCTCGCGCAGGAGCCCGGCGAGATGTTCGCGCAGCCATGGCGCTCCGCCGAACTGGACCGCGTGGGTGACCTCGTGGATGGCCACCCAGGCGGTCAGCTGCTCGCGATCCAGGTCCAGGTTGCGCGCCGCCTGTGCGAGGTTCGGCGCCAGCAGCAGCAGGCGCGGGGGGCGGGCGGAGTCGAGTAGGGCAATGTCGTACTGGCCGAGCACGCGCTGAGAGAGCATCCCGGTGACGGCGCCCATCTGGGCGCCGAGCAGCAGCTGGGTGATCGAGCGCATCGCGGGGGCGAGCGGGCCCGTGCCGTGGCCAAGGCGCTCGCTGAGCGGATCGAGCAGCGGACGCATCGTGGCGATGTTGGCCTCGATCCAGGCCGGACGGTCGACGAGCTCGATCGGCGGCAGACGCTCGGGGGGCGTGAGGCCGGTGTAGTCGCTCACGCGCGCGGCGAACTCCTCGGCGAGCGGCTGCACGCTGGTGGCGTCCGCGCCGGCATGGTTGCTGGCGCCAGCAAGCATCTCGCCGACTCGTTGCGCAACGTTCCAGTCGATGCCGTCCACACTCAGAGCCTACGCCCAATGCGCGAGGGTCCCGCCCATTGGGTGTCCTGGGTCTGTGGCGATGCCGTCCGCGCGGGAACACTCGGGCATGCATGCGCTCGTATCCTTGAGTTGTGGCCGTCTCCAGAATCGCGTTCGCCCCGCCGATCGGCAGTGCGGGCGGGACGGGATCGGTAGGCGTCTTCTTCGAGCGAGCGGCGGCGCGCGACGTGCTCGCGTGGCTGCGGCTGCTGAGCGATCCAGGCGACTCTGCCGCGGTCGTGCGCGCTCTGGTGCGCCCCCCGATCGAGCTGCGCCAGGTGGATGTCGCACGCGTCGTCCAGGTCGCGCGCAAGGCGAAGCTCGACATCGTGGCGTCGCTCGGCCCGGCCGTCGAGGCGCCGCAGATGCCACCCGAGGCTCGCGAGCGGATCGAGCGCTTCCAGGCGCTTCACCGCGAAGCGACGATCGCATTCGACGCGTTGCGCCCGCGTCTGCAGGTCAGCCCGCAGGAGTTGGTGGCGGAGTTGAGCGCCGCCTCGGAGGCCCGGCTGCTCGGTGGCGACGTGATCTCCGAGACACGGGCACAGACGCTTGAGGCGACGGTCGAGCTGATGCGCGAGGAGGTTCTGGGGGGCGCCGTGCGGATCGCGGGTCGCCTCGGCGAGCTGCGCCTGGACACCGACCTCGACATATCCCACGGGGTGGTGCGCTACCTGGAGCTCGTGAAGCTGGCAGCGCTCAAGGACCGCCCGCCCGGTCAGAGCGTCGCGGAGGCGCTGGCAGACATCAATCAGCGGTTGCTGGCGGCGTGCACGCCGTTGCAACGAGAGATCTTCCAGACCTCCTCGCTGGATGAGACGCTGCTCGCCGCAGAGCAGGGTGGTCAGCCGCAGAGCGACGCCCCGCGTCCAGCTGTGGCCAGGGACGTGCAGAGTGCTTTCGCGCGGCGCGAGGAACCATCGCTGCAGGCTTTCCTTCCCCGTCGCGGAGACGGCCTGGTGCTGTCCGCGTCGGATATCGACACCTACCGCAGCTGCCCGCTGCGCTACAAGTACGCCCGTGTCCTGAAGATCCCCTCCGAGCAGACGTTGCACCAGCGTTTCGGGATCGCGGTGCACCAGGTGCTGGAGCGCTATCACGCCTCCGAGCACACCTCTGTCGGCGAGATGATGGAGCTGCTGGAGACCTGCTGGCGGCGGGGAGGCTTCGGCAACAGCGACCGCGAGCGCGAGTTGCACGGCAAGGCACGCGCGGCCCTCGTGCTCTACCACCGGCACCTGGAGGCTCACGAGGCCGAGCCCGTGTGGTTCGAGCGCTCCTTCTCGTTCAAGCTCGGCCCCCACCATCTGCGCGGACGCGTGGATCGGGTCGACAGGCTGCCCGACGGGAACTACGAGATGATCGACTACAAGACCGGGCGCCCGCGAACTGTCGAGCAGCTGAAGGATGACGTGCAGCTGTCTTTGTATGCGGTGGGAGCCAGGGAGTCGTGGGAGGTGGAGGCCGAGAAGCTGTCCTATTACTACGTGCTCGATGACCTCAAGGTGCCGGTCCCCTCTGCGGAGATGGACGTCGATTGGATCGCGCGGGTTGTCGAAGAGGTGGGCGCGGCGATCATGGCGCAGCGCTTCGAGCCCACGCCCTCCCCGAGTGTGTGCGGGCTGTGCGATTACCGGATCGCTTGCCCAGCTTGGGAGAGATAACACCCGACACTGGAGTTTCCCGCCGACACTTGACAATTTGCGTCAGTGGGGTATATAGTGGCTACGTGTTCGTATCCGTCAAGGGTATGGCGTACATAAGGTCGGGTTTTGGGTCGGTCTTCGTGGTCGACACCAACTTGTTTTGACGGGGACCTTGGGAGAGGGACCGGGTCGCTTCTGAGAGGGAGTTGTTTTTCGCGTGCATTCATTGGGGAATCATGTGCTTGAGAGTCCGTGTGCGTACGACGCTGACGTAATAGGACGCGTCAGCGTCGCTGACGCGTCTCTCTCTCTCTCTCTCTCTCTGGCCGGGCTGGCTCACAGCTAGCCGCAGGCCAGGTCGTCGTTCCAGTCGGTCTGTTTGGCCGGCTTCGCCTCACGCGCACCAGCGACGCGCGTGCAGCTTTTTCGTCAACCGTCGCGGGCTCGGTGCGCGCGACGGCCTTGTCATGCCCGCGGTCCCGCGGGATTCGTGTGGATCGCTCTTTGGGGAGGGGATGGGTTAGATGACTGCTCGCCGGTTGACGTCGAGGGCTTTGGCTTGGATGTGGGCGCTACTTGCCGTGGCGCTGATCTGTGGCACGCCGGCGATTGCCGCGAGGGGTCACGCCTTCAGTATGGCGTTTGGCGAAAAAGGGCCAGGTGAAGATCAGCTGGAAGAACCGTCGGGGGTGGCCGTCAATGAAGCGACGGGCGACGTGTATGTAGCCGACAAGGGCAACAACCGCGTTGAGACCTTCGGTCCGACTGGAGGATATGTCGGCCAATTTGACGGCAGCGGCCTTCTGTTCGGCGAAGGCAAAGCTGCTGGCAGCGGTGAAAATCCAACCGAAAAGCCGACCGGTCGGTTCTCCGATCCGGAAGGAATCGCGGTAGACAACTCGTGCCAAGCTCACACGCCCGTGCTGAGCGAAGCAACGACGCCGACCTGCAGCGAATTCGACCCGTCCGACGGTGACGTGTACGTGGCAGATGCAGGCCATAGGGTGATTGACAAGTTCACGGCCGCTGGTGAATACGTCAGTCAGTTGACCCAGACTTCAAACAGCGAATCCTTTAAGGAAATCTACGGAGTCGGTGTGGACGGGAAAGGTCAAGTCTGGGTGTACCAAGTGGAACAGATTGAACCAGGCGGCTTGGTCTTCATCGTCCCGGCTGTAGCAGCCTTCAACAATGAAGTAGCTAATACATTCGTCGAGAGCAAAGAAGTCAACTCGGTGCAGACGCCGGTGCCTGGGCCTGGGTTTGGGATTGACTCACAGGACAATTTCTACAGTCTTTACAATGTGCTCTACAGTGAAGGTAAGAAGAAGAGGGTCGCAAAGTTCAGCGGTGAAGGCCAGCCACTGAGTGGCGCTCTGGACGAAGAACAGTCCTCGGGCGTTGCCATCGAACTTTCAAGCAATGACGTCTATGTCGACAACCTCGGCACTGTGGCGAGGTTCAGCTCCGACGGTTCGCTCATAGAACGATTCGGCTCAGAGCATATCAGCAGTGGCAGCGGTGTCGGTGTGAATGCTTCCACCGGTAATGTCTATGTCGTAGACTCAGGTAGAGATTCGGTCGACCTCTTCACCTTTGAACCGCCGCGGGCGCCGACGGTTGAAAGTGATTCGGCCTCCTTTGTCACATCCGGCAGCGCGACGTTCAGTGCGGCGATAAATCCCCGAGGCGCGAGTACCGAATACAGCATCGAATATGGTCCGACCAGTGCTTACGGGAAAAGTGCGCCGCTTAAGGAGGTTGCTATCGGGTCGGGCTTCGAAATCCATGAAGTCAGTGTGCATATACAGGATCTGCTTCCGCACACCGTTTATCACTTCCGGGTTGCAGCGACAAATAGCATCGGGACGGGCTACAGCGAAGACCAGACGTTTACGACACAGACGTCGGGCGGTACGTCTGAGCTTTTGGATGGGCGGTCATGGGAGATGGTGACCCCGCCCAACAAGTATGGCGCCCTGTTCTATCCGATCCGCGGCCTCGGAATCATCCAGGCGTCGGCGCGCGGAGATGCGATTGCTGATTTGGCGAGCGCGCCGACCGAACTTGAACCGCAAGGCAACGATAATGGGGTATCCGTGCTCTCCACGCGTGGGACTGGAGGCTGGTCTTCGCAGGTGATCATGCCGCCTCACGACCAAGCCGCCAGCGTCAGCGTAGGCGCGGGCGCCGAGTTTCGGTTCTTCTCAGAAGACCTTTCACGTGGGATCGTGCAGCCGTTTGGCAATTTCACGCCGCTCTCACCCGAAGCGAGCGAACCGACGGCGTATGTACGCAGCGACTATCTGAACGGAGACGTGACGGCGCGCTGCCCGACGTCCTGCTTCCGACCGCTCGTAACGGCGGAAAACGCCCAGGGCGCGAAATTTGGCGAGGAAGTCGACGGCAACTGCAGGTCCCTCTTTTGCGGCCCCGAATTCGTGGACGCGAGCCCGGACGCGAGCCATATCCTCGTCAAGTCTCCGGTGCAACTCACCTCGACGCCTGCAAGTGAAGGTCTCTACGAGTGGTCGGATGGCTCGTTGCAGCCTGTCGGCATCCTGCCTGAAGGCGAAGAAGTCGGCGGCGGGCTCGGAGGAAGCAGCCAACCTCTCGGGTCGCGGATCTCAAATGACGGTACACACATTTTCTTCACGCCTGATCACCATCTATATATGCGCAATACAGTGACGCAGAAAACCGTCAGACTGGACTTGCCCCAGGGTGTTGCCAAAGGACCCGAACAAGAACAGGCGCAGTTCATGATGGCGAGCGCTGACGGGTCGAGAATCTACTTCTTGGATCGTGAACAGCTCACCTCCGAATCATCCGCGATAGGGAGCGAAGGCAACGGGAGCGACCTCTATGAATATGATGTCAACGCTCCCCAAGGCAGCCGTCTGACCGATCTGACGGTTGATCAGAACATAGGCGAAGCTGCCGACGTGGAAAGGCTGATCGGCGCAAGCGAAGATGGCTCGTACCTGTACTTTGCGGCTGCGGGCGCCCTGGCGCCCGGAGCTGTGCATGGTGAATGCGGCAAAAAAGCGTCAGGCGAAAAGTGTAATTTGTACGTTCGTCACAACGGCACGACGACGTTGGTTGCGGCGCTCTCTTCCGATGACTTTACCGACTGGAATCCCGACCTCGCATATCTCACGATGCGGGCATCGCCCGATGGGCACTGGTTGGCGTTTATGTCGGATGAGGATTTGACTGGCTATGACACACGGGATGCAGTCAGCGGCCGGCTTGATCAGGAGGTCTACCTGTATGACGCGAGCGCCAATAGGGTGGTGTGCGCGTCGTGCGATCCAACGGGCGCGCGGCCTATAGGGGCCGAACTGAAGCCCTACGTGACGCTGGTGGGCGGCGAAATCTGGAGTGGAGCGTGGGTCGCGGCGAATGTCCCAGGATGGGTCGGCAATGGGCTTCTTCCCGAACGAACCCATCACCAGCCCCGCTATCTCTCCGATAGCGGTCGCCTGTTCTTCGACAGCAATGATGCGTTGGCGCCACAGGACGTCAACGGGACTCAGGATGTGTATGAGTACGAGCCGGCAGGTGTCGGTGGCTGCATCTCGTCGAGCACGACATTCGCTGAGCGCTCTGACGGATGCATAGGCTCGATTTCAGCAGGGGCATCGGCTGAAGAATCGGCGTTCCTGGATGCAAGTGCAACCGGCGAAGACGTTTTCTTCTTGACATTGTCGAAACTCGCTCCACAGGACTTTGACGACGCGCTTGATGTCTATGACGCTCACGAGTGCTCCACGAACGCGCCGTGCTTTGCGCCGGAAGCGGCGTTGCCGCCTGCGTGCTCCACGGGAGACTCGTGCAAGGCGGCGCCCTCGTCCCAACCTCCGATCTTTGGATCCCCGTCGAGTGCGACGTTCTCGGGGGCCGGCAATGTGGTCTCCTCGGGATCCCCCACGCCCGGGGTGAGACAGAGATCTTTGACACGAGCACAGAAGCTCGGTCATGCGTTGCGGGGATGCCGGAGAAAGGGCCGTCGTCAGCGATCGGTATGCGAACAGAGGGCCAGGAAGCGGTTTGGAGCAAAGAGGTCGCATAAGGCCAACGCCAAGCAGAAGGGCACGGGACAATCGTGATGCGTTCATTCAGGCGAGGCTTTCTTGGTATAGCGGCTGGCGCCGCGCTTGTAGGAGCCATCTGGGTGGCCCCGGCGGATGCGCAATCGGCTTGGTGGCATCTCAGCTCCAGTTCGAGGCCGACGGACATGCAACCGGGGAAGGGCGCGAGCGAGGTTCAAGAAGTCACAGTGAGCGCGACCAGCGGCGACTTCTACTTCGAAGACCCAGTCACTGGGAAAAACGACATTTTCCCGCCGTTGCCATACAACGCATCCTTGTTCGAAGCGCAGATGGCGCTGGAAAGTATCTACGGCGCAGGAAATGTGGAAGTAGATGAAGGGCAGGGTGACGCGACTGGCAGCAAACCCTATGTGATCCATTTCAAGGGAGCGCGTGCGGATCAGCAGGTCCAGCTGACGGCAAAGAGCTTTCCACCGGGGTTCTCGCCATACGCTCCTCTCAAAGGCGGGACACAGGCTGAAGCGATAAAAGTGGTTGAGGCGACGCAGGGCAAACCCGACGGGCAGATCGTCATCACGGCGGTGAATCTCGGTGATGCCAGCTTGAACCCACAGGCGCAGCCTGTAACGATCACGGACAAGCTGCCGTCGGGTCTAAAGGCGGTCAGGATAGAAGAGCTCGAGGGTGAACTCTTCAAATCCGAATCTGGAGAATGCTCGCTGGAAACGGTGAGCTGCACATTCAGCGGGAAAAGCGTTCCTCCCTATGATCAGATCCGGGTGGTGGTGTCGGTCATCATGACAGGCGCTAAATCCGGCGAAGTCAATGAAGCCAGCGTCAGCGGTGGCGAAACGCCGAACGCTACGGCGAGCCAGTCTCTTGTCGTCGGCAGCGCGCCGACGCCGTTCGGGGTGCGAGTGTATGAAATGAGGCCGGAAGAAGAGGGTGGCGGTCTGGACATGCAGGCCGGTTCCCACCCCTTCCAGCTGACGACGACGTTTGATCTCAACGAAACCGCCGACGGAACCCCGCCCGCCCCGGCGAAGGATCTGCGCTTCAAGCTGCCCGCGGGCCTTATCGGCAATCCTACGCCATTCGCGCAATGCACGCTCGCCCAGTTCCTAGCTGTGCCTGAAG
>DATHPT010000120.1:0-7050 GCA_035483615.1 Solirubrobacteraceae bacterium
CACCATCGCAGCGCGGAAGTAGGTGAGCGGCGGACCGTGCTCGGCCAGCGTCATCGCCGTGCGGTGGCGGCTGAGCAGATGCTTGGAGACGCTTTGATCTCCAAGTCCGCCGAGATAGACAACTCGTCCGATCCCTTCACGGCGGGCCATCTGCGCGAAGTTGCGCGCGCCGTCCTGCTCGCGCTGCTGAAAGCCGTCCCCACCGGCCATCGCGTGGATCAGGTAGTAGGCGGTATGGATGTCGCGCCCGACCCCCTCGAGCGTCGTCGCCCGCATCACGTCGCCCTCGACCACCTCGCAGCCTGCGGCGCTGAGATGCTTCGCACGCCCGGCTTCGCGCACGAGACAGCGCACATGGGTCCCCGAGCCCGCGAGGGCGAGCGCCAGGCCACCACCGACGAAGCCGGTGGCTCCGGTGACCAGGATGCTTCTGCTGTTTGCCTCACAGGCGATGCTGTCTGGTTACCCCGAGCGTCGATTGCCCACCCATGTGGTTGCCGCGGTCAGCGCCAGGATCCCGACTGCGATCGCGGCGCAGTCAACGGCGACGAGCAGATATCCGCCGTGGCGCCGTGGATCCACGAAGAAGTAGGGGTACCAGTTGACGATCGCTCCGCGTGTGAGCGTGTAGATGACGTACACAAGCGGAAAGCTCATCCAAAGAGCCGTTTCTCGCAGCTGCAGGCGCATGCGGGGAGGGTCGATCAGCCAGTCGAGCGCGACGGCGATCGGCATGATC
The DNA here is from genome assembly GCA_035483615.1 of Solirubrobacteraceae bacterium. Lineage (GTDB taxonomy): Bacteria > Actinomycetota > Thermoleophilia > Solirubrobacterales > Solirubrobacteraceae > Palsa-744. The sequence goes on from DATHPT010000120.1 coordinate 740, forward strand.
CTGTGCACGATCGTGTTCACCCACGGATAGCTCACGCTGTGGCCGGACAGCAACACGGCATAGACGATCCCGGTCACCAGCATGTACACGACCGCCGCGCCCCTCAGCAACTCCACGGTACGCGACCGTGTCTCGCTTCCGCGGGCGGCGCCGTACAGGAAGATCGCGGCGGCGAACAGGTTGCTCAGCTCGGTGAAGTAGCTGAAGTAGTCGGTCGTGCTGAAGCCGCCGTGTTCGACGCTTTTGGCCACCTCGTAGGCGATCGCGACGAGCACTGCGAGCGCCAGCAGCGCACGGTACGCGCGGATCCGGCCGTTGCCGCCTAGCCACGACCGCGCCGGTCGGCCGACGGTCGCCGCCGGCTCGGATCGAGAGGAGACCTCAGATCGAGAGGACACCCCCGGAGGTTATCCGGGCCGACGACGCCAGATCAAGCGGATTTGCGACGCTGCGCTCGGGCCGTCGATATTTGCGGCGCTACGCTCGGGCGTCGATGTCAGCCGTTACGGCTGTGGCGGATGATTCCGAGGCAGCGGCGGTCGAGATAGCGCACCGCCAGCCAGAAGTGGCGGAAGGCGCGGTTGCGCGTCTCGCGCAGGTGGTAGCGCCGGTAGATCTGCTGGATGATCGTCGCCAGGCGGAACAGCCCGAACACTTCGTAGAACACCCAGTCCTCGACCTGCAGACCGGTGCGCTCGCAATAGCGCTCCACCACCTCCCGGCGAGTGAGCATCCCCGGCGCATCGGTGGGCTGGCGACGCAGGGTGCGCATCAGGCGGTCGTCGTCGGCCTGCACCCAGTAGGCGAGCGCCCCGCCGAGGTCCATCAAGGGATCGCCGACGGTTGCGAGCTCCCAGTCGAGTACCCCAACGATGCGTTGGGGGTCCTCGGGGTCGAGCACCAGATTGTCAAAGCGGAAGTCGTTGTGCACGACTCTGCTCGCCGAGTCCTGAGGCTGGCGCTCTCCCAGCCAGCGCATCACGCGCTCGAAGCTCGGCACGTTCCAGGTGTGGGCGGCCCTGAAGCGCTCCGACCAACCCTCCACCTGGCGGCGCACATAGCCCTCGCCCTTGCCGATGTCCGCGAGTCCGGTCTGCAACGGATCGACCTGGTGCAGCTCCACCAGACGATCGATCGCAGACTCGCACAGCTCTCTGGTGGCGCGCACGTTGAGCCCCAGCTCGGGCGGGATGCGCGCGCGCAGGATCGTCCCCGCGATGCGCTCCATCACGTAGAAGTCGCCGCCGATCACCGCCTCCTCCTGGCAGAGGGCCACCATCTTCGGCACGTAGGGGTAGGCCTGCGCAAGTCGCTCCTGGATGCGGAACTCGCGCGCCATGTCGTGGGCTGAGGCCGCCTTGGTCCCCGGCGGTGGGCGACGCAAGATCAGGTCTCGCTCGGGGTAGCTGAGCTGGTAGGTCAGGTTGGATGCGCCCCCGCGGAACTGGCGCACGGTTGGCAGGCCGCTCAGCTGCGCGGTCGCGGCCTGCGCCGGGGCATGTCCGCGCAGCCATGTGTCGACTGCCTCCACCTCAAAGGCGTCCTCCTCGCGAACGGCGCTCTCGTCGGCTACGAGGACCACTTCCCCTTGCCGTAGCGGGCAAGCTCCAGACGCGCCACGACGCCGCGGTGGACCTCGTCGGGACCGTCGGCCAGACGCAAGGCCCGCGCGGCGGTCCATGCCCCGGCGAGCGGCACGTCGTTGGACAGGCCCGCGCCGCCGTGCAGCTGCATCGCCATGTCCACCACCGACTGGGTCATGTTCGGGACGGCCACCTTGATCTGCGAGACAGCGCCAATAGCCTCCGGCGCCTTCTGGTCCACCAGCCAGGCCGCGTGCAGCACGTGCAGGCGCGCCTGGTCGATCGCGATCCGCGCGTCGGCGATTCGCTCGCGGTTGCCGCCGAGGTTTGCGATCGGCTTGCCGAACGCCACGCGCTCGCTCGCGCGCCGGCAGCCCAGTTCGAGCGCCAGCTCCGCAAGTCCGATCAGTCGCATGCAGTGATGGATCCGCCCGGGGCCAAGCCGTGCCTGGGCGATCGCAAACGCTTGTCCAGCTCCGCCGATGATGGCCGAGATGGGCAGCCGCACGTCGGTGAACGACACTTCGCCGTGTCCTCCCGGAGCGTCGAGGAAGCCCATCGCCTCGAGCATCCGCTCGACTTTCACGCCAGGGGTGTCCATCGGCACCAGCACCATCGAGTGCTGGTGATAGCGATCTGCCTGGGGGTCGGTGAGGCCCATGAAGATGATCGCCTGACAGTTGGGATGACCCACGCCGGTGCTCCACCACTTGCGGCCGTTGACCACCACCTCCTCGCCCTCGATAACGGCCGTGGCCTGCATGTTGGTGGCGTCCGAGGAAGCCACCTCGGGCTCTGTCATGCAGAAGGCCGAGCGGATGCGGCCCTCGAGCAACGGCTCCAGCCAGCGCTGCTTCTGCTCGGCCGAGCCGAAGTGCCACAGCACCTCCATGTTGCCGGTGTCGGGTGCGTTGCAGTTGCACACCTCGGCTGTGATCAGCGAGCGACCCATACGCTCGGCGAGCGGGGCGTACTCCACGTTTGAGAGCCCGGCCCCGTGCTGCTCGTCGGGGAGGAACAGATTCCACAGCCCCTCCTGCTTGGCGAGGGCCTTGAGCTCATCGATAGCCGGCAGCACCACCCATGGGTTCTCGCGGGAGAGCAGTTCGCGGTGGTAGGGCTCCTCGCGCGGGCCTATCTCGCGCTCCTGGAAGGCGATCAGGCGCTCCAGCAGCTCCTTGGTGCGGGACGAGTGAGTGAAGTCCATGGGTCTCTTTGGTCGAAGGTGGCTGTGCCTCGCGAGCCGATGCGAGCGAGAGCGAGCCTATCGCTCGATCCTGCGGCTTACTACGACATCCGTCCAAACGGCGCCTGCGGACATTGATTTGTATGGGCTCGCCCAACAGAATCGGCCGCGCCGTGGCAACCCAAACCCCAGCGCCGGGCGGCGTCACACTGTTCTACGACGCCGACTGCGGTGTGTGCTCGTGGCTCGCGCTACGCGCGGTCCGTGCCGCCCCGCCCTGCACGGTTCGCGCACTGCCGATCGACTCGACCGAGGCCGAGCCGCAGATGGGGAAGCTCGGCGATGAGGCTCGCTGGGCCAGCTGGCACATCCTCGGCGAGGATGGCCGACTGCGCTCGGGTGGCGCCGCGGCGCCGGTATTGCTCGAGCAGCTTCCTCACACGCGGCCGCTCGTGCGGTTGCTCAGAGCGACACCGCGCGCCACCGAGCGGCTGTATCGCCTGGGGGCGGCCACACGCTCGCTCTGGGGACGGCTCGTCCCCAGGCGCTCGGTGGCGCGCGCGCGTCGCGAGCTTGCAGTTCTCACAACCCACAGCCAATCCAAAAGGGGAGCCCAATGCAGAACGATTCTCTGAACCGCTTCGGGGAGGCGCTGGTCGCGCTTCCGGTCGAGCTTGCAAGCCGCCGCCGTCACGACGACACACCTGAGGTCAACTACGTTCGCAGCTCCCATGATGCGCCCGGTCTCCCGGGCGGAAGCATCTGCGTGGTATCGGGCGTCAGGGGCACGCCGCTGCTCGAGGAGGTTCGCGCGGAGGCACGCCGGGGCGACGCGAGCGCTGTCGCAAAGATCCTGAACGCTCACGACGCGGCGCTCGGCAAGCGTGTCGGCGAGATGCGCGAGGAGCGCCGTGAGGAGCTTTCTACGGGCGAGGTTCTGACGAAGATACCCTCGATAACCGAGGTGCGCTACCGAGGCAAGCCGGTCGCCGAGGGGATGATCACCCACCCCGAGATGAGGGCAATGCGTGTGCTGATCCCCTACGCGGGCGGTCGTCTGGATCCCGAGGGGTTCGTCGCCTCGACCTATGTGCACGGCGAGCGCGGCCCCGAGGTGGACACGATCGTGATCGTGCGTGAGCCCGAGCTCAGCGCAATCGAGCAGAAGGTGCTGGACAGGCTCCCCGAGGAGGTCAACCAGATCGTGCTCGGCGACCCGGGGTCGGTTGCCAACTGGGGCCTGCTCGCCGCTGGGCTGGTGTTCGCCTTCGTGTACTTCGTGGGCCCGAAGGTCGCCGAATACGCCAAGGAACAGATGCAGCAGAAAGAACGCGAACACCAGCGCGAAATGGAACGCCAGATCGAAGGGCAGAATCAGCAGGAACAGCAGCAGGAACAGCAGCAGGAACAGCAGGGCGAACAGCAGCAGGAACAGCAGGGCCAGGGCGAACAGCAGCAGGAAAAAAACGCCAACAGCGGCTCGCTGTCGTGGTTCGTGGACGAAGTGGAGCTCGCCGGCGAGCTCGAGGATCTTGCCGCCGGCGCCGCGGTGCAGACACTCGTGCAACTGCGCACGTCGTTGATGATCCAGGGCCAGCTGCGTTGAGCGCCTGGACGATCGTGTGCGCCGTCGTGTTCGGCGCGTTCCTCGTCGTCACCGCCGCCACTCAGTTCAGGCGCTTTCGCTGGGCGCAGTGGCTCAAGAGCCACGATGCCTGCGCCTATATCCCCGCGTGGACGTTCTTCGCTCCCAACCCCGGTGTCAACGACACACGCGTGCTCTGGCGCGAGCAGCTGGTCGATGGCACGGTGGGCCCGTGGCACGAGATGGTGAGCCCGCGGGGCGGTCTGCTGCGGGCCGTCTGGAATCCCACCAAGCGCGCTCGCAAGGGACTCACCGATTGCGGGCCGATGGCGTTGCGCATGATCGCCCGCAAAAAGGAATCGGCGTTGCCGATCATCGGCCTGCCCTACCTGATGATCGCGCAGCACATGGCGGGCTTGCAGGGATCACCGCTCGGTCTGGCACGGCAGTTCACGGTCGTCAACACGCAGGGCCGCGACACCGACGATGGGTTGTTCGAGCTGCTGTTCATCAGCCATTGGCACCGCCAGCCCGGGGTCGCCGCCGAGGTGCCGCTGGCGGCGCCGCCGCTGCCTGAGCTCCCCGAGCTTGAGGAGCGGACGAAGGACGCGGCGGTATGAGCCCGCAGTCGATAGCGCTTTGGTGCGCGATCCCGCTCGCGATCGGGGTTGCGATCGATTCCCTGGAGCTGGTCGCCGACCGCGCTCAGCTGCAGGAGGGTGGCCTGTACGGATACGCGGTGCTCGCCACGGGCCGGCCGATGACCCTGTGGGGGCCGTTCGCTCCACTGTTCGGTGCCGTGTTTCGCTATCCCGCGGTGCTCGGGCTCGCCGGCGCGCAACTGCTCGGTGCGACGTGCCTGCTGCTGGCCGCCACGATGCGCACGCCTGCGCTGATCGCTCCCGCCGGCCTTGCCTGCCTGCTGATCATGGCTTCGCGGATGCTCCTCTACGTGCGCAACCAGCTCGGTCTCGACGGCGCCGACCAGATGACGCTGGTGGTGTGCACGGGTCTGAGTGTCGCCCTGCTCGTGCCGGACTACGGCGCGCAGCTGCTGGCGATTGACTACGTCGCGGCGCAGCTGCTGCTCTCCTATGCGGTTGCGGGGATAGCCAAGGCTGTCTCGCCGGTGTGGCGCTCGGGCAGAGCGGTGCCGGGCATCATGAGCACGATCGGCTACGGCTCTCCTGCCGTGGGAGGCTTTCTGAAGCGCAACCCCACGCTCGCGAAGGCGGCCTGCTGGAGCGTGATCCTGTTCGAGTGCTCGGCTCCGCTGATGATCCTGCTCGGCACTCCCGGAGCGCTTGTGATCGTCGCGGTGGGCCTGGGCTTCCATGTCTCGATCGCGGTGCTGATGGGCCTCAACAACTTCGTGTGGAGCTTTGGGGCGGCCTATCCCGCGCTGTTCCTGCTGGCCCATTCGATCGACACGCTGTGGCATTGACGCGTGCCTGAGACACTGATGTGACGCCCACCCCGATCCGCCGAGCAGAGCGGGAAGGAGTCAGGGCAAGCAGCAGTATTTCAGCCGAAGCCGTTGAGCCCCTACCGAGGAGAAGCCCCATGGACGTCGTCAACCACCAGTTCCGCCTAGCCAGCCGCCCCAACGGGATGGTCAAGCGCGAGGACTTCGACTATGTGGAGGAGCCGCTTCCGGAGCTGGCCGATGGCCAGGTGCTCGTCAGGATCCTGTACGTCTCGCTCGATCCCGCCATGCGCGGTTGGATGAACGAGGGTCGCTCCTACGTGCCGCCGGTGCAGCTCGGCGAAGTCATGCGCGCCGCCACCGCCGGGCAGATCGTCGAGTCCAAGAGCGAGAAGCTTGCCGTCGGCGACAGCGTGTCGGGCTGGCTCGGCGTGCAGCAGTACGCGGTGTGCGACGAGAACGCGGTCTTCAAGGTGAACACGGACACCGTTCCGCTGCCCACCTACATAGGCGCGCTCGGGATGCCCGGCA
>DATHPT010000121.1:0-6177 GCA_035483615.1 Solirubrobacteraceae bacterium
CTCCCCGCGACGAGGCGATGCTCGTCCACATGCTGCACACCGCCCTCTGCTACGACGACGGTCCGGTGGGGTTGCGCTACCCGCGCGGCGAGGGTGTCGGTGTGCCGCTGCCCGCGGAGCCGCGCACGATCGCGATCGGCACCGGCGAGATCCTGCGCGAGGGGGGCGCGGCCGCTCCGGTGGGCAGCCGTGTCGCCCTGATCGGCTATGGCTCCGGTGTCGGCAAGGCGATCGCGGCGGCAGATCTGCTGGCCGGCGAGGAGATCGCCGTCACCGTCGTGGACGCCCGCTATGCCAAGCCGATCGACGCGGGCCTGATGGCTCAGCTCGCGGCCGAGCACGATCTGCTCGTGACCGTCGAGGAGGGCGTGCTTGCCGGTGGATTTGGCTCGGCGGTGTGGGAGACCCTGAACGAGGCAGGCAGCGCCCCGCCGCGCATCCTGCGGGTGGGGCTGCCCGACCGCTATGTGACCCACGGCAAGCCGGCGTTGTTGCACGAGGAGATCGGATTCACCGGCGAGCGCATAGCCGAGCGGATACTCGCCGCGATCACCGACCGTCAGTCCGCGCCGGTGGAGGCCTAGCGACGGTGAAGGCCGCGCGTGGGTCGAGGCCAGCGCCGTGAAGGCCTAGCGCCAGATCGTGACAGCCGTTAAATGAAGCGACCCGCTGGGGAGGCGGGCCGCTTCGGGGAGGAGGGATGCTGCTGTACTTCGGGTCGAGAGGAATCATGCACCATGGGAACGCATGTTTGTGTGATGTCCATCACAGTTCGGTCGGATTCTCCAGATTGCTCGAACTTGTGAGATTTGCTGCGAAGCTGCAGCCCCAGCGGATACGGTTCTGAGAGCGTGATGAGCAAGCAACGTCTGGACACCCTTCTGACCGATCGCGGGCTGTTCGCCTCGCGCACCCGCGCCGCCGCGTCGGTGATGGCCGGGGAGGTGACCGTTGGGCTGGACGGCCGCCGCGCGGTCAAGCCCGGCGAGATGGTGGCGGTGGACGCCGAGCTGAGCGTGCGGGCGCGCGCGCCGTTCGTCTCGCGCGGAGGGGTCAAGCTCGCCAACGCGCTCGACGGGCTCGACCTCGAGATCGCCGGACGGCGGGCCCTGGACGTGGGGGCCTCCACCGGCGGGTTCACCGACTGCCTGCTCCAGCGGGGCGCCACCGCGGTGGTGGCGGTCGATGTCGGTTACGGAGACTTCGACTATGGCCTGCGGACCGACCCGCGGGTGAGCTTGCTGGAGCGCACCAATGCCCGTGTCCTGACACGCGAGATGCTGCCCTACGTGCCCGATCTCGCCGTGCTCGACCTGTCGTTCATCTCGTTGTGCAAGGTGCTTCCCGCAGTGCTCGACTGTCTTGCCGATCGCTACGACGCCTTGGCGCTTGTCAAGCCGCAGTTCGAGGTCGGGCGCGAGCGGGTCGGCAAGGGCGGCGTTGTCAGGAGCTCCGCGGACCGGCGCTCGGCGCTCGTGGGCGTGGGCGCCGCCGCACTGGCTCTCGGCGCGAGCGTGCTCGGCTACCGCTCCTCGGGCCTGCCCGGGCCGAAGGGCAATCTGGAGACGTTCCTGTGGCTGGCCGAGGCTGGACGTGCAGGCGGCGCGGATGGCGCGGCCGAGCTCGAGCGGATGGCGCTTGAGGTGGAGCCGTGAGCAGCGGAATCGATCAGGCCGGCCAGAGCCCCCGCCCGGCGCAGGCCTTGGCGGTGCGCGCCGTCTCAGTGCTGACGCACACCCGCCCCGATCAGACGGCGGGTGCGCTCGGGGCGCTCGTCGACGCCGCGATCAGGGCGGGGGTGACGTTGCGATTCGATCGTGATGAGACCGCCAAGCACGGCTTGACGGCCGGCGAAGGCGTGACTGTCGACACGCTCGAGGAGGACATGGTCGACCTGTGCGTGGTGCTCGGAGGCGATGGCACGATCCTGCGCGCTCTGCGCCGCTACGCCGGTACCGGCGTGCCCGTGTTCGCCGTCAACTTCGGCGATATCGGGTTCCTCGCGCCGATCGAGCCGGAGGAGCTTGAGGACGGCATCGACCGTGCCTTCCGCGGCGACTTCGAGCTCCTGCGACTGCCTGCGATCGTGCTCGACGCTCCCAGTGGGACCGAGCGCGCGATCAACGACGTGGCGATCCACCGCAAGGTCGGGGAGCGGGTCGCCGAGCTTGCCTACGTGCTCGACGGGGAAGAGCTCGGCAGCGTGCGCTGCGACGGGCTCGTGGTGGCGACCCCGGCCGGTTCCACCGGCTACAACCTCGCCAACGGCGGGCCTGTGATGGCCTGGGGCGTGGAGGGCTTCGTGGTGTCGTTCATCGCGCCCCATTCGCTGACCGCCCGCACACTGGTGGCGGCCCCGAAAGACCGCCTCACGATCCACAACCGCTCGCGTGAGGCGCTTGACGTCTCGGTCGACGGGCGGCCGGTGTGCGAGATCGCGCCCGGCGCCACGATCGACGCTCGATTCGAGGACGACGCGGGCGTGATCGCACAGCTGCCCGGTTCCTCGTTCTACCGCAGGCTGCGCGAGAAGTTCGGCCGCCTGGCGCGCTGAGAGCCCGCCGGCTCAGGCGACTCTACTGTGCTGCCCAGGCGCCTTCTCGTCGGTGCGATGCAGCGAGTCGATGAAACCGTCCAGCTGCTCGCGCGAGAAGCGCCGCTGCCCGCCGGGCGTGCGGTAGCCGGCCAGGTAGCCCGCGTCTGTCCAGCGCCGGATGGTCGCCAGCGACACCCCGAGATAGCGGGCCGCCTGTGAGCTGGTGAACACGAGCTGGCGCTCGTGGCCTGGATCCTGGATGTCGGGCATGTCGGCCTCTTCTCAGTAGCGAATATTCGTCTTCTGCCACGGGCCGGCGCCTGGCCGGATGCCCGTTGCATAGATATTCGGCACTTTGACGGTAGAGAATGAGAGTCCGCCAGTTTTGTGGACCTTTGGGCGAGAAAGGCCGCAACTGGGACAGAATCGCGTCGACTGGATACCCCAAAAGTCCTGCTAACAGCGGCTTTATCGGACTTTTGCAAGCAAACATGCAGCCACTTGTACAAAGTGGACAATTCGTCCAATTCCTATATTATGCTTCTCGAACCTACTCAACACTCGTCGTGCTTGGCTGAGGATGGAGGCCGTCGCACGGTGTGTTGACCCGCCTGAGCGACGGAAGGAGCTTGATATGGGTTTCAAAGGCTGATTGTTGTCCGCCGACGCCCTCAACGAGGCGCGATCGGGCCAAGGGCGTCGCTCGCTGGCGACGTCCTTGGTGTTTAAAAAGCCACTGCAAGGGTTTCTGCCAGAGCCTGGCCACAGGCGGCCGCTTGGAACCCGCCCGCCCCGGTGAGCCGAGGGCTACCGCAGGGCGGGCTGAGCCAGGGCTCGTGTGCGCCGCTCGAAGGCCAGCTCGGCCTCGAAGTCAGCGTCGTCGCCGTGCGCGAAGGTCACCGGGCCCTCACGCTCGAGCATTGCGATGAAGGCGTCGACGATCTCGGCGTCGAGCTGGCGTCCCGCCACGCGTCGCAGCTCGGCGATCGCGTCCTGGGGAGTCATCGGCGAGCGGTAGGAGTCTCGCGCGGTGAGCGTGTCGTAGACGTTGCAGACGGACAGGATCCGGGAAGCGAGGGGAATCTCGTTGCCGATCAGCCCGGCCGGATAGCCGCTGCCGTCGACGTGCTCGTGGTGGTAGAGGATCGCATCGGCCACCGGGCCGTAGCCGTCGAGCCGTCCCACCAGTGTCGCGCCCTCCTGGGGATGGCGGCGGACCACCGCCCAGTCCTCGTCGGAGAGGATCTCCGCATGGAGGATCCGGTCGGGGAGCGCGAACTTGCCGATGTCGTGAAGCAGGCCGGCCGTGTGCGCGAGGTCCTGGTCGGCCTCGTCGCAACCCATCTCACGCGCCAGGGCACGTGCGTAGCGTGCCACGGCGGCGGCGTGGCGAGCCGTCATGCGGTCCCGCAGCGCAAGCGTCTCCACGAGCGTCACCAGCACTCCCAGCTGCATCGAGGCAAGGCGCACGGAGCGAGCCTCTAGCTGCTCGGCGCGGTCCTCTGATCGCAGCAGGGCCCGCGCCAGATACTGGAAGATCCCGAGCACCAGCACGAGGCTCAGCAGGACCGGGTAGCCCAGCTTGGTGTAGGCAATGGCGAGAATCACCGCCAGCACCGCTGCCGCGAGCTGGCCGGGCAGCACAGGCACGAGCACCGTGTGCACCTGGTTCAGGAATGACTTTTCCTGGATCACGCTCTTCTGGATCGCGATCAGGGCGAAGTTGAGGAGGTTGGTCGCTATGAAGACGCCGAACACGACGAACGCGAACTTCGCGATGTCGTGGACCGCCTGATTGTGCGGATCGTGCACGTTCCCGATCAGGAAGCGACTGAGCAGCGCGCCCGCCACCAGATAGACGGCGTAGGTCGTCAGGTTCGACAGGCACACAGCCGGCGAGGGACGGCGGGCGAGCGAGTCCGCCCCGATCGCCACGGCTCCGATCACCACGGCGGGCGCCGGGCCGAGCAGCGTCATCGCCAGCACGAGCGCCACGAACCCGGCGGAGACGCTCTGGCTGCCCATCGTGATCGTCAGCCACTCGCCGACCACGCTCAGGATCAGCAGCAGGGCCACGAGCTCGGTGGGATGCCAGTCCGCCGACCTCGATGTCAGCGTCGCCACCGCGACGGCGCCCGCCAGCAGAGCCCATTGGCTGGCGAGGTAAAGACGGTAGATGTGTCGTCGGGGGATGCTCATCGCAGATCAGTGGGAGGGTCTGTAGTCCTTAACGGCCGACAGAGGGCGGTACTTAAGGACGACTGGAGGCAAGCTCGGGCTCCTTGGGGACGGCGCGCGGTTCGCTGCCGGATTGCAGGTCGCGGATCGGCAGGCGCAGGAAGGCGAAGGTGGCAAGCGTGGCGACCGTGCCCGCGACCAGCATTGCGATGCGCGGGGAGCTCAGGGCGGCGATCGTCCCGCCGAGGATGAAGCCGATCGCCGGACACAACGCGTTCAGCGAGCCGACGGCGCTCATCAGGCGACCCTGCAGGGCGGCCGGCGTGAGCTGCTGGACGGCGCTGATCAGCGACGGCCACTGGATGCCGTTGCCGATTCCTCCGATGACCGCCGCACCACAGGCGATCGCCAGGGTGGGGGCTCCCGCGAATCCGAGATAGGCAAGCCCCACCAGCAGCGTTCCCCCTGTGAGCATCGGTCCCAGCGGCCGGCGCACCGAGCGCGCGAACACGACCGCCCCGAGCGCCGCGCCGACGCCCCAGGTGGCCACCAACAGCCCGAAGCCGAGGTCGCCGGCGTGCAGGGTGGACTTCGCGTACAGGACCTCCACCGGCTCCACCGAGGCGAAGAACACCATCGCCACGGCCTCCGTGAGGAACAGGGCCCGCAACGTGGGCACGGTCCGCATGTGCTGCAAGACCGCACGCAGCCGCGTGCCGATCGAGTCTCCGCTGGTCTCCTCGATGTAGGTGCTCAGCCGCAGCAGCAGCGCCGCGCAGAGCAGGAACGTGAGCGCGTCCAGGAGCAGCGCCACCGGCCCACCGACGGCGTGCACCAGCGCCCCACCGATCGCCGGGCCGATCGCCAGGGCGCCCATGAACGAGAAGTTCAGCGCAGCGCTTGCCTGTCGCTGGGCTGACTCGGTGACCGCCTGCTGTTCCTGGGAATCGAGCTCGTGAGAGCTTTCGGCGATCGCATCGCTGACCGACACCCGCGCCGCAGAGGCCCGCACCAGCGCAGTCGCCGCCACCGCGACCACGCCGTCGATCGTCACGAGCACGAGCACGCCCGCCAGCCAGAAATGCCACAGCAGGGCAGCGAGGGCCACGGTCAGAAACGCCTCCAGCAGGTACAGCCAGGTGAGCCGGCCGGGGCGGGGGGAGCGCTCGGTGCGCGCCACCAGCACCGGGGCCAGCAAAGCGGGCAACAGGCCTCGCGCCACGAACAGCCCTGCTGTTGCGATCGCGCTGCCCGTGTGGTCGTAGACGCCCAGAGCCAGGGCTACATAGCCGAACCAGGTTCCTAGTTCGTTGACCGTATAGGCAAGCAGAATTCTCCGCAGTCGGGGAGACTTGGGAAGCAAGAACGCCTCTCGACGCTGGCGGTGACTCGGCGCTTAGTCGCCGAATGAGCGGCATTCTAGGGTGGACCCCCGACGGCAAGCCGCAAGAGCGCTGTGCCCG
>DATHPT010000122.1:0-7609 GCA_035483615.1 Solirubrobacteraceae bacterium
TTGCGCCTGAGGATGCCGCTCACCACGTCCCCGGTTCGCTCGTTCAGCTTCTCTCCCAGAGACCGCAGGTGACGTTCGAGTTCCATGCGCGCGGCAGGCGAGGGCTCAGGTGCGACGGGCGAGAGCTCAGGCGCGGCGGGCGAGGGCTCAGGTGCGAAGGGCGAGAGCTCAGGCGTGGCGGGCGAGAGCTCAGGCGCTGCGGCCACCTCGCTGTTGGATCCGGCATCGGAGATCGACATGCTCGAAGACGTCGGCAACCCAACCTAATAACTTGAATTACTCCGGCAACTTTGAATGCAATGACGGCCTTCCCAGCAGACCGACCGCTGGCACGTTGGCGGGGCCGGGACGCTGAGGGCCCTTGAAGCTAGAACCCCGACGCTGGCTGGGCCCCCGAAGCTAGCGTCCCTGAAAGCGCGGGGCGCGCTTGCCGAGGAACGCGGAGATGCCCTCGCGGGCGTCCGCGCTGGTGAACGCGGTGGCGAAGCCGCGCTTCTCGGCCTCGATGCCCTCGTCGAGATCGCCGGTGGCCGACACTCGCTTGATCTGCTCAAGCGCGATCGGAGCCTGGGCGGCGAGCCGCCGGCCCCAGGCAAGGGCGGTGTCGAGCAGTTCGTGGTCTTCGACCATGCGATTCACGAGCCCCAGTTCGAAGGCCTCTTCGGCCATGATCGGGTCGCCGATCAGGTTCATCTCGAGCGCCTTGTTCTCGCCGACCAGCCGTGGCAGCCGCTGGGTGCCGCCGAAGCCGGGGATGATCCCGAGCTTGATCTCGGGCTGCCCGAAGGTCGCCGAGCGGGCGGCGATCCGCACGTCGCAGGCCATCGCCAGCTCGCAGCCGCCGCCGAAGGCGAGACCGTTGACGGCGGCGATGGTGGCGATCCCCTCCGAGCCGAGCTCGCGGAACAGCGCGTGGGCGGTGTGGATCAGCTGCTCGCCCCCGGCCTCGTCCATCGAGGTGAAGGCCTTGATGTCGGCGCCCGCGCTGTAGAGGAACGGGTTGGAGGAGGCGATCACGAGCGCGTGGACGTCGCTGTCCTTCACCTGCTTCCAGACCTTGCCCAGATCTTCGATCACCTGGGGGGAGATCGAGTTCATCTGACCGTTGGCGAGCCAGGCGATTGCGACGCCCTCAGGGCACCTCACTCCCTCGCTGCCGGCAGGCGGCGAGCCCTGCCAGGTCTGCAGCTTGACGACCTCAGCCGGCTGCTGGGCATCGGGCTGGGGGTAGGCGTAGAAGCCCTGGCCGCTCTGCTGGCCGAGCCGTCCCTGGGCGACCATCCGGCGCAGGATCGTCGGCGGCGCGAAGCGCTCACCGTAGCGCTCCTGGGCGTTCTCCAGGCGCTCGAGCACCGAGTCGAGCCCTTCGGCATCGGCCTTCATGAACGGCGGCATCAGCCCGCGGCGCGGGTCCAGGCCGGCGCCAGCCATCATCCCGAAGTCGATGTCGCGGTGGGTGGCGACCCCCTCCTGCAGCACCAGGCAGGCCTCCACGAACGTCTTCAGCGTCAGCAGCTCCACGAGCTCGGCCACGTCGGGCTCGGCCTCGCCCTTCAGGTTGGGCTCGCCCTGGGGGTCATAGAAGCCGTCCCCGCCGGTCTTCGCGCCCAGCTTGCCGTCGGCCACGAGCTTCTGCATGCCTTTGGGGGCGTAGAAGCGCTCGTCCCCGCAGGACTGGACCATGTGCTCGGCGACGTGCAGAACCGTGTCGAGACCGAGCAGGTTCACGAGGAAGTAGGGGCCCATCGGCACGACTCCCGCCGCCCCAACGCCCTCGTCGATCGCCTTGATCGAGAGTTTCTTCTCCTCCTGCTCGCGCCACAGCTCGGACATGCCGGCCATCAGGATGCGGTTGACGACGAAGCCGGGGACCTCGAGGCAGGCGATCGGCTGCTTGCGGATCGCCTGGGCGAAGGTGAGCGCCGCGGTGACCGTTTCGGGCGAGGTCTCATCTCCCTCGACGATCTCCACCAGCGGCATCACCGAGGCCGGGTAGAAGTAGTGGAAGCCGACCACCTTGTCGGGGCGCAGCGTCGCCTCGCCGATCTCGCCGATCGACAGCGAGGAGGTGTTGGAGGCGAGGATCGCGTGACCGGGGCAGACGGCGTCGAGCTCGGCGAACACGGCCTGCTTGATCTCCATGCGCTCGGGGACCGCCTCGATCACGAAGTCGACGTCCCCGAAGCCGCCATAGGAGGTGGTGCCCTCGATCCGCCCCAGGATCTCCTCGATCTGGGCTGTGCCCTGCTCGGCGGTGATGCGCTCCTTGGAGACCAGCTTGCCGACCTGGCCCTCGGTCACTTTTCGGGCCTCGTCGAGCCCGGCCTGCACGAGATCCTGGTTGATGTCCTTGAGCACGACCGGGATCCCGGCGGCGGCGATCGTCTGGGCGATCTGGCCGCCCATGGTGCCTGCGCCGACGACGGCGGCCTTGAACACGAACATGCTGATCTCCTCTAGTTGCAGTGACTGTTTTCAGATCGCGCTGCCGGCTGTGCTGTGCCGACGGCGCATGCGCCGTCGGTCGGGTGGTGCATGCACCACCCGAGGAGGGGCCGCATGCGGCCCCTCCGGCCATGCCGCATGCGGCATGGCCATCATCGAGATGTCAGGCGAGAAATCTCAGGCGGGGACCGCCGTGGGCTCCTCGGCGCGACGCGGAAGCAGCGTTTCACGCGCGATGACCAGGCGCTGGATCTGCGAGGTGCCCTCGTAGAGCTGCATGATCTTGGCGTCGCGGAACAGCTTCTCCACCGGGTACTCCTTGATGAAGCCGTAGCCGCCGTAGACCTGGACGGCTTCGGTGGCCGTCTTCATCGCGGTGTCAGCGGCAAAGCGCTTGGCGTGGGAGGAGATCAGCGTGTTGCGTTCACCGTTGTCGAGCATCACCGCCGACTTCCAGGTGAGCAGGCGAGCCGCTTCGATTTCGGTGGCCATGTCGGCGATGATGAACTGGATCGCCTGGTGCATCGCGATCGGCACCCCGAACTGGACGCGTTCGCGCGAGTAGTCGGTGGCGAACTCGAAGGCGGCACGGGCGATGCCGGTGGCCATCGCCGCCACGCCTGGGCGGGTGCGGTCGAGCGTCATCATCGCGAGCTTGAAGCCCGCGTTTTCCTCGCCGAGCAGGTTCTCCTCGGGTACCTCGACGTCGTTGAAGGAGATCGTGGCGGTGTTGGAGGCGCGCTGTCCGAGCTTGTCCTCCTTCTTGTCCACCACGACGCCCCAGTCGCGCTCGACCACGAACGCGGAGATGCCGCGGTGGCCGGCGTCCTTGTCGGTCTTGGCATAGACGGTGTAGTAGTCGGCGTAGCCGCCGTTGGTGATGAAGCACTTGGAGCCGTTGATGACGTACTTGTCGCCTTTCTTGACGGCGGTGGTGCGCATCCCGGAGACGTCCGAGCCGGCGTCGGGCTCTGTCAGGCAGAAGGAGGCGAGCTTGGGCGCTTCAGTGAGCATCCCGAGGTACTTCTTCTTGGTCTCCTCAGAGCCGCCCAGCGCGATCGGCGCGGTCGCGAGGCCGTTGCAGCCGAGCGAGGTCTGAATCCCGGAGCAGCCCCAGGAAAGCTCCTCCTCGATCAGGCAGCCGTCGAGGTAGCCCGCTCCGGGCCCGCCGTACTGCTCCTCGATGTGGGTGTTCATCAGGCCCACATCCCAGGCCTTCTGGATGATGTCGGCCGGCCAGGAGCCGTCCTTGTCGTACTCCCAGGCGACCGGCCGGATCTCTTTCTCGGCGAAGTCGTGGGCCATTTCGCGAAGGTTCTTCTGCTCGTCGGTGAGCGTGAAATCGACCATGATCTGTGGTGTCTCCTAGGGCGTGACGCGGGATAGATTGACTGGTCAGTCAATCCTGGCGATTCCAAGATTAGCGGAGGCTGGCCCTCAAATGTGAACGCGCCGGCACTCAGATGTGGACGCCCCCATACGTTCACGGGGCCGACCCTGCCCCCACCCGCGCCCGGTGTCTGCGGGGCGCCTGCTGGCAGGATCCGCTGAAGTGAGCCACAATCACTCGATGGAACCTTTTACGTTCGTGGTGGTGGGCGCGGTGGTGCTGTTCGTGCTCGTCGGCGTGGGATCGTTCCTGGCGGGCGGCAGCCTGTACGACAAGATCGGCGAAGGCGGCCTGTCAGCCGGCGCCCCGATCTCACCGGCGGCGAACTCGCCGCTGGACCGGGCCGAGCGGGAGATGGAGATCCGCCAGATGCTGCAGGCCCGCAGCGACAGGCAGGTGCGCAGAGGCGGCGAGGCGCTTGACATCGACGCCGAGATGGCGCTGCTCGAGCAGCCGGCGGGCGACGCCTCCAGCAAACACGACGCCGGCCTGACCGAAGAGGTGCGCCAGCTGGTGGTGGCGCGAAACGAACGCCGAGTCCGCAGCGGCGAAGATCCGATGGACGTCGAGGAAGAGGTCCAGCGCACGCTCGCGGAACTCGATCCGGATCACTGAGCGCCGGCCGTCGAGGCGCCCTGGCCGAGTCTCCTACGGCCGGAGCCGGATGAGTCCCCTACAGGCTGGAGCCCGACGAGCCCTTACAGGCCCGACGAGCCCTACAGGCCGGAGCCGGAGGAGCCGACGCCTTGGAGCACACCGACGATCTGCTGCAGCGCTGGGAGCAGCTGTGTGGGCGGCTCCGGGTTGCTCGGCGCCGTGATCGTCTGTGGCTTGTTGAGATCTGAGAATTCGAGCTTGACCTTGAGGTCCGCGCTGCGCAGGCCCCCGAGGATCGCCTGTGTCTGGGAGGTGCCGGACAGGTTCGCCTCGACTTCCAGGCGCCGTAGCTGGTGGTCGCTTTGGCCGGTGTAGATGTCCACATGAGCGGATTTGATCGATTTGGCCAGTTCTGTGATGACCGTCGGTGAGAGCGTGCCGGCTTCCGATCCCGGGACCGGTGAGCCGAGCCCGAGCGAGCCGCCCGCCTGGGAGAGTTTGGAGACGTCGGCCAGGAACGCCGGGATGTCAACGGTTGCGGTGAGATGGACCGTGTCTTCTCCGGCGATCGTCGCGGTGCCGGCCTTCGCCGGGTCGGACAGCCAGTGCCCGGGTTCGATCCCGAGCGCGGAGAACGTGGAGCGCGCCTTGGCGCCGGAAGCCGTCTTGGTGGCCTGGGCATAGCCCTGCTGAAGCGAGGTGTAGGTGCTCTGGGGAGTGGAGAACCAGGTGCCGGCGAGCTCGACGAACAGAGCCGAGCCGGTCGAGGTGGCGCCGGCCTGCAGCGCGTGACCGGCGGCGTCGAGCTGCAGTTTCAGCGCAAAGCGCGGGAGCTTGCCGGCGCCCGTGCTTTCGAACGGCCCGCTGAGACTCGCCCCGAGCGGCTTGGTCGAAGCGCTCGATCCGGCCGCGCTGAGCGCGAACGAGAGGTTGAGGTTGCCGCTTTCGATCTGGGTGTGACCGGAGAACGTGTCCTCCAGCAGCGACTGGGCGCTCCCGGAGGAGCCGCCGCAGGCCCCGAGGCAGACGCAGGAGATGACGAGCAACAGCGCAACTGCTGCACGGAGAGTGGTGTTCTTCAAGAGTGCCCTCAACGCTTCGACCCGACCGGCCCGCTGCAACGTTTGCTGCGAGACCGGACTCGAATGAGCCTAGCATCGGGCGGATGCCTGCCAAGCCGATGCGCGCTCGCCCTGAACGGCACACCCCCAAGGGCCCAGGCAGGCTGGCGCTGATCCTCGCGCTGGGCCTGCTCTGCGTGCTGGCGCCCACCGCAGGGGCCGCCCGCCGCGTGACGGTGACCGCTGCCCTGCAGAGCCTGCAGAGGAGCGGGGCGATCACCGAACCGGTGTACAGGCAGTACCAGGGCGCCTACAGCGCCGCGAAGTCTTCGCTTCGGAAGCTGTCGGGCACGCGCGCCGCCGAACTCGGAGCGGTGATGGCAAACATCGAAGCGATGGCCTCCCGCAACCTGCTCAGCGCCTCGCGGCTGCCGGTGGTGTTCCTGACGCTCGAACGCAACAGGCAGTGGTGGACCACCGAACGGCTGCTCGGCACCGACCAGCGGGTGAGTTTCACCGGCAGCAGGCTCGTGTGGGAGTACTACCCGGGCCAGGGCATCGAGATCCAGTGGCTGGCTACGTTCGGGGAGGCCAACGGCTACTTCCTCGCCAAAGAAACGACCGCGCTGAAGGAAGTGCTGAGCGAAGCGATCCCGCTCGCCACCCAGCGCGCGGGAGGGATCGCCTGGGAGTACATGTTCCAGTTCGACGGCGGCGTGCCGCCGTGGACGAGCGGACTGTCCCAGGGCACCGCCCTGCAGGTGCTGGCCCGTGCGTGGAGCAGGACCCACGAACAGCAGTACCTGACGGCTGCCCAGCAGGCGCTCGGCATCTTCAAGACGGGGCCCTCGGCGGGCGTGCGGGTGGTGACCCCCACGGGATCGCACTACCTGGAGTACACCTACGCCCCGAGCGAGCGGATCCTCAACGGCTTCATCCAGAGCCTGGTGGGACTCTACGAATACACAAAGCTGACGGGCGACCCGCTTGGACAGCAACTGTTCGAAGCGGGCGACGCGCAGGCGCGCGCGGAAGTCCCTCGCTATGACACCGGAGCATGGTCGAAGTACGACCAGAGCTCCGAATCGGACCTGAACTACCACGAACTGCTGGCGGAATTCCTCGAACACCTGTGTGAAAAGACGGGCAAGGGCGAGCCGCTAACGCCGACGACCGGTCCGATCCCAGGGGACAGCATCTACTGCACGACCGCGAAGAACTTCCGCGAAGACGAGAAGACACCGCCCGTGATCTCGCTGCTGACCCAGAGCGTGAGAGCAGGCGAACGCGCCGGAGTGCAGATGAAGCTCTCGAAGATCTCGACCGTGAGCATGTCGATCAAGCTCGGGGAAAAGACCGTGTGGACGAACTCGGCGACCGTCGAAGGCGGCAGGCCGCGGCTGCTGTGGGTGACCCCGACGAAGGCAGGCGCCTACTCGGTGGTGCTGCGAGCCAAGGACCTGGCCGGCAATGAAGAAGTCACGGATGGGTTCATCACGGTGAAGGCGGCGTCGAAAACGGCCAAGAGCGCGAGGGCTGCGCGGGTCAAGCGAATCTCGCGCGCCCCCCGCCAGCCGATTCCCTGAGTACCCAGCGCCGAATACCGTCCTAAGCGCACTCTTCACTAGAGGACGTGCTCGCCGCAATCCATGTTCTATGCGATGCCGAACCGTCTCAAGCGACAGCGCTGTTCAATGGCCTAATCGCCTGGGCAACAGTGCTCGGGGGCATTACGGCCCTGGGATCGGGCCTGCCTGCCGCCGCACTCGCGTTCGATCGCGATACCGAGCCCGGTAGGAGAGCAGATCAAATCAATCGCGGTATGGGCGTTGGCTTCCTGGGCGGGATGGCCGGAGGCTTCTTGATGTTCATTGTCTGCAGCGTTAGACTCGTTTCGTGAGCGATTTTGATCGATATGACCTGGCTCTATCGTTGCTGAGTGGCCTTATTGCGGTGAGCGCGCTCCTGCTTTACGCCCCCATCTGGGCGGCTGTGATCATCATGCCGATCGGAGTGACGATCAGCCTTTTCAGGCACCTTGACCTCACACCCACCAAGCGGCGACGCGCCGCGGCTGAGTACCGCTCTCGTGGAGCCGCACATCGCCCACGGTGAT
>DATHPT010000123.1:0-7160 GCA_035483615.1 Solirubrobacteraceae bacterium
GGCCGTGTCGCTGTGGGCGGAGGGCGGCCGCGAGTACGTGCGGGGCCAGGTCGACGTGCTTGCGCCGGAGGGCGTGCGGGAGTTCATCGGCAGCCTGGTGGAAGCGATGCCGGACATGAAGATGGAGGTGGTCCAGACGACCACCGAGGGCGATCGCTGCGCCGTGAACTGGACACTGACAGGCACTTTTGCGGGGCCGGGATCGTTGAACGGCGTCGCGGCCACCGGCCACCCGTTGAGACTGGAAGGCGTGGATGTGCTGACCGTGCGAGACGGGAAGGTGCAGGCCAACGACGCGTTCTCCGACGGGCTTGAGGTGGCTCGCCAGATCGGATTGATGCCGCCGCAGGGCAGCCCGACCGAGCAGGGCCTGATGGGCGCCTTCAACGCGAAGACGAAGCTGACGGGCATGTCGGTGCCAGACGCCAAGCTTGTGGCTGAGGGAGTTTGGGTGGTGCAGGGCCAGCCGGGCCGCTGCAACGTGTACCTGATCGAGGACGCGCAGCTGGGCGGCGTGACGATGTACGACGCGGGCGCCCGCACGATGGTCAGGGCGGTGGCCTCAGCCGGGGCGAAGCTCGGCGGGATCAAGCGGATCGTGCTCGGCCACGGCCACACCGACCACCGCGGTTGCGCTCCCGCGCTGGGCGTGCCGGTGCTGTGCCATCCGGACGAGGTTCAGGACGCCGAAGGCAGCGGCGGCTTCAGGTACTGGCCGGAGGGTCTGCGGGGACTGCCCACACCCCAGCGCCAGATCCACCAGGCGATGCACCGCTGGGCCTGGGATGCGGGGCCCGTGAAGATCTCGGACACCTTGTCCGAGGGCGATGGGATCGCGGGCTTCAAGGTGATCGAGCTGCCTGGTCACGCACCGGGACAGATCGGGCTGTGGCGCGAATCGGACCGCCTGGCGCTTGTGAGCGACTGCTTCTACACGCTTGAAATGTGGGGTCGTGGCTGCCCTCCGCACGTGCCCGAGCAGACCTACAACTACGACACCGAGCAGGCGCAGGCGAGCATCCGCAAGCTGGCCGAGATGGAGCCGGCGGCGGCGTGGCCGGGGCATGCCAAGCCGGTCACCGGGGATGTGCGCACGCAGCTGCTGAAGGCCGCGGAGACGCTGTAGTGCCCGTTGATTCCGCTCGAGACCGTTTGCCCGTCGCGCGCCCCGCGTGGCGCCCAGGCGAGTAGCGGGGTCGCAGGGCGTGGCCAAGAGAAGCCGCTCCCGCGAGAAGCTGAGCGCCCCCACCAGCGAGTACGCAGACGACCAGGGCAACGTGCTCACCCTGCGCGGCTCCTTTACGCTCGGGGCACGGCGAGAGTACGCCGAGACGCTGGCGGGTGGCCGCGGGCGAGCCGCTGCCACCCAGGAGGACGCGTGGCAGCGGGCGGTGGAGCTGCTGTTCGAGCGCCTGGCGGTGCGCTGGACGATCGCGGACGCCGCGATCGACCGGCCCCGTGAGCTGCTGGCACGCCTGCGGGTGGCCACCCCGAGCGAGCGGGCATGGGTGCGCGAGACGCTGCGGGAGCACTGCGCGGAGTGGTTTCCGGACGTGCAGGCGCCGTAGGGCGGCGGGACTCCCACGACGGCGGCGCGGCGCTCGAGACGCGCCGTCTCTCAGAGCTCGAGCCGAGGCCCGTGGGCATCGCCGGCCGAGACGAAGCGCGCGCTGGCCGGGCTGAGCACGAACTCGTAGAGCTCGCCGCCCGAGCCATCCACCTGTTCCACCTCACCGGATGAGCCCGCAAGCTCGGATGGGCCCGCCAGGGTGCGCACCTGCACACGACGGCCCTCGTCCTCGACAGCCACGACCATCCCCAACTCCGATCCGCCGCCGAAGTGCTTGATGCGAGCGCGCGCCCCCACGCGGGGGAACGGTCGCGAGGGGCCTAGCATCACCTGATGGTAGGGGCAGTTGCGTCAGCTGCCAGCTACGCCCCCGATTCCCCCACCGCTTGCTCGATCTCCTGACCCTTGCCGGTGAGCACCCAAGCGTTGGGCGCTCCGCGAACGATGCCTGCGCCCATGTTCTCGATCAAGCCGAGCTTGTGCAGCCGGGTAAGCAGCTTTGAGATCTGGCCCTGATCCTGGACGTCGGAGGCAGTGCCGATCTCGCGATTGGAGGACCCGGGATAGGCTGCAACAGACATGAGCACGCGCACCGTGCGGTAGGTGAGGCGCATATCGACGTCGCGCAAGAGATCGGCAGAATTCGGTACATGCCTGCTTTTGCCCACGGGCACCGGACGCTTCAGCTCCTTCTTTGCCGCCTGCGCTCCTAGATATGGGAGGACGATCATGCCCATGAGGGGACCGGTGAGCTCCAGCAATGATGTCCTATCAGACTCAACCAGCCGCGCATGGAGCACCGACAGGGCACCACCCACAAGACCTTCAGCCGTCAGAGCCGGAAGTTCCTTGCCCTCCTCGGCGAGAGCACGCCCCTCGTCCACAGCGACGAGAACACCTGCGAGCACCTGCCTGCGCCGCTCGAGCGCCACGGGTCCCGCCGCAAGAGCCTCAATGAGCATCAACTGGCCCATGAACGGCTCGTCCCTAAGAAATGACAGCAACGCGATCAGCGACGCCCTCATCCGCTCATCCCAGCGCGCCGGGGTCTCATAGGCCGGAAGCACATAGCTCGCAGCGCGCGCCAACGCCTCATCCAAAGTCGCAAGGAAGCAATCCTCGCGATCGTCGAAGATCTCATAGAACGTACGCCGCGAGACGCCCGAGCGCGAAACAACGTGCGCGACTGTCACGTTACTCATACCGCGCTCTACACAGATCTCTGCCATCGCCGCGAGTATCCGCGTGCGCTGAATCTGGCTTACATGCTTTGTTGAAAGTCCATTGGTACCTGGAATCCGCGTGTCGGGCGCCGCCTCTAAAGACGGCGCCCTTCCGATGTCAGGCATGTCATTTCTTCTTCTTGGCTTTGATCTTCTTGTGCTTGCTTGCCTTGCTCTGACTCTTCGCCTTGTGCTTGGCACAACCGGTGGAAGTAACCACCGTGGACTGGTGCAGCACCATTCCGTTCTGTGCGGTGAAGGCCGTGGGCATCTTCAGCTTGCTCCTGCAGAGGTTCCCGTTCGCCGCCAGCGCGCTATTGGATCCCTGATGTAGCTTCAGCTCAAACGATCCGATCGGCACGTCTGGGACTTGCCTGAACGTGCTGCTCGTTATACCTGCTTTCGATATGAATGTTTCGCCGTGCAACTGCACCGTGACGCCATAGCCAGAGAGCACGACGACCAGTTCAGGGAACTTCGCGTCGCCATAGGACACGAAGTAAGCGGGACCCGAAAGTGCGACTGGGATGATCGGCGTCGTCGCCGTAGCAGACCCCACCCGAGAGCCAGCGGGACACGCGGCAGGGTTCTGGTTGAACGTCGCAGCAGGACAGGCCTTCTGCAACGTTGTCAGCCTCGACGGAAGCTGCTTCGGTAGATCCACCTTCACCTTGGCGATGTTCGCCTGGGACCCAAACGCTGCTTTGGGATATGAGAGCTTCACGTCCAGGCTCGCCCCGCTGGCCCTGGATGTCTTCCCAGCAGTGGACACATTGAGCCGTGGCTTGAAGCCCAGTGTTCCACAGTTTGCTGCCTGGAAACGATTGGACACGCCGGCTGTGTCGCCTTGTACGGAGCCAACCTGTCCGGCTAGCGCCATGGCGTTGCAATTGGTGGGGTTGAAGGTAAACCCTTCACGATCTATCACTACATTCACCGTGCGCAGATCTGTCGGGACGCCTTGAAGGATCGTCGGCATAGCATCGCTTACGATCGACACCTGGGCGGTGATTGGATCTACTTGCACCTTTGCGCGCACGATGACTCGACCGAGGTTGAACGGTCCCGCTTCCGCGGGCACCACTATCGAAAGGCCAAATGGCGCACCCTCGTATGGACCCGTCAGATAGACCGGGTCCTGTCCCTTGCCCGGCTCAGGCAACGTCAGCGGGTTTGGCCCATCACCAAAGACGACCGTCACATGCCCGATCTGGCTCGAAGCCGGACAAGAGCCTTCCTTGGCCTGCACCACCCCACACAATGGGACTCTCGTCAACATTCCTGACAGACCGCGCGGCATGGACATAGAAACGCTGCTGAGCGCCGCTTCTTCGTCGCTGTTGCGCGTGAGCGTCAATGTGAACGGACTGAACGCCCCAGCCTGATTGTTCGTCATACCAGCCACGAACGATGGTGCGAACCGACGAGTGCTACACCCTTCGATCGAGAACGAATCCGAGGAGATGGCGTCCGAGCCGCCCGGAACCGTTTCGCCATTCGGACCCGCGCCTGCCTTACTTGTCGGCGTCAAATCGGAAGTCGCAAAGAACGTACCGCAACCCGTCGGCGTCATGAGCGGCGCGCGGGGACCGGACTTGAAGGCAAGCTTCACATCGCCGAACACCAGCTGCGGCAAATCATCAAATGTCGCCGTGATCCGACCCGTCACAGGATCAGGATTGATGCTGCCCGCGACCTTTACCTCGACACCGCTGACCGGGTCGGTCGCATATAGATAGACCGCAAGCAACGAGCCGAACGGGTTGTTGCCCTGTTCGGCCAGATAGATATTTCCTTTCAACGAGTCGGGCAATAGCGGCGTGTCGATTGTCGCCGTCCCGAGCTTCGACGATTCCGGGCAGGACGGCGCTGCCTCGTCAAACCGCACCGGAGAAGAGCCCGTCAACCCGATCTGCGATGGTGAGCACGCGCCCAATCCTCCCGCGGCCGCGGGCGAGATCGTCATTCCCTCCGGCAGCGTTACGACCGCCTTGTGAACGTCAGCTTCACCCAGTCCTTCTTCGCTGTCTATTTGTGGCATGTCCAATTCGGTCAGGAGACCCGTGGGCGACGCGGCCGTGTGCTGAGTCGGAATCACGTGCAACGATGGATGGAAAGGCACCCGATCGCAGCCACCCACAGAGGCAAGACTCGAGCTCAAGGGCAGCGTGAATTCTTCCGGACGCTGCCAGAAGCTCAGGTCCATCGTCATCGCAGGCGGTTCCAGCGCCTGGTCGACGCAGTCAGTCGGATCGGTCAAGAACGGCGTATTCGCGGCTTTGGTGGGTTCACAGCCAAGCAACAGCCCAAAGGTCAGGAATGAGCAACGCTCTTCATCGTGAATCGGTTCGTTGGGCTTGCCCCAAAACGTTACGAATGAACCATAGAGTCTCCGGGTCTGAAGCGTGTCCGGGGAGGAGACGGTCACTCCGTAATCGCTATCACTGCGGACCCTTGCACGTAGATGAACAGGCACAAAGGCCACCAGGAAGCCGAATTCAGCGGGCGTGGGTGCTTCCGGCACCAGACTCCATATCGCCGACGACACACCTTCACTGCCAAAGGATCCGTCTTCCCCGAAGCCTCCAGTTACAGTGGCCGCCACTCCCACCTGGGCTTCCTGATGGTGAAACGCACATTCTTCGATATTTCCGTGTGAATCGCACTTTGGCACCACCTGTGGGTTGCCGATCAGGCCAGATGGCAGGTTTGCTTCTATATTCTTAGCTTCATAGGCTGGCACGATTTCTTCGCTAGGACCAATAATCGTGTTGACGAAGAACCCCGTCGTAATCGCAAATGGATGTGCACCGGCACGCATAGCTGGACTACCATCCGCTTCATAGGCGCGAGCCTTGAACACCTGAAGGCCGGGAGACGCCGGAGCTGAGTCGATCGTGATCGGCTGGCGCACAGTCACCGGCGCAGCCGAGCCACCGGTGACGCTTACTGTAGCCATCACCTCGCCTGGCTTTGTATTCGCGATTTGCAGGGGAATGTCTATAGGCTCGAGCCACGCTTTATTGAATTCTGAATCGCCGATTCCCAGGCCTGGGTATGCTGGTTCTTCATCGGTGCACGTGACGACCGCCAAGCCAGCGCCTTTGGAACACGTCCAACCTTGGCTACCCAGTCCGGGGCGCTGCCCAGCGCTTTCAGCCTGCGCAAGGTCCGTGCCTTCCGGCGTTTCATATGTCGTTATACCTTCCGGCAACTCCACCGTTGCCGTCACTGTGCCGCTACTGGGGGCGCCCCCCTCGTCTACAACATAGACTGAGAGCTTGCCCCAGCCACCACGCCCCGGCGTTCGCATTTCGACGATGGCGTTGGTCGTGGAGGACATCAGCGGCAGCGACCTATTTCCAAGTGCACCGATAAAGGTCACAACATAATCGGAGCAGACCCCTCCTTCAACCACGCCTTCTCTCACCTGCAGATTGTCCGCGCCTATAGTCGGCAAGGCCTCCAGTTCGGACTGAACGCTAGCCGCCGAGGCGCCACACGCAATTTTCCCGGTCGTATTGCCTTCGAATGAGAGAGTGAATTCATCTTCTTCATCGGAAGCGACGCGGATCACCTCGACCTCATCGCGCTCACCGGTCTTCTGGTAGAGGTTGGTGGGGCCTACGACAGGGAATACCTCCCAAGCAGGCGCCGCTGCAGTGGCGGCGGCGTGTGCTGGCGGCACGATCAAGATCCCCAGCAGCCCTGCGGTAATTATCCCGACTGCACGCAGCATGATGGAACGTACAAGAATCATCCTTTGACACCTCTCCTGACCGACGCCTTGCGGGACCGGACGGCCCCATAACGTTTACCAGCCTGCCGCCGACATGCCTTTCGCTGACGCTTGCTCATCCTGCGTTCACATGCCCGCAAAGCACGAGCGAGTCGCTGCGCGTTGGTAAGCGACTTTGGCTTAGCGCGATTTGAGATGCCCGGCTGGTTGGCCGTACCGTCGAACGAAGCGCTGGAGGGCGTCCCAAAAGTGGGGGTTCCAGCTGCAAGGCCCTGACAGGCTTCGCCTTCGCAGCCGGTGCCGATCGGTGGTCGGGTAAATCCGCCGCCGGCGCGCGCGTCGTATATGTCCTGGACATTGTCTTCGTCTCCCACGACCAGTTTCGTAGAAGTCTGGAGGAACACATCGTCGCCGCTCGCGCTGGCATCCACAAACTTTGCCGGCGGCACGTATTCGTTTGCCGGCAGTCCACTGTCAAGCAAATACACACAGCCACCTGAATCTTCGTGGTACGCGTTGCTCGTCTCCGTGCAGCTGCCTTTGCCGGCAAGCTCCCACTCATACACGTTCATTTCACCGCTCTTTGCCAACGGCGATAGTTGATCGGGCGTTTCGAAGAACACCCGAT
>DATHPT010000124.1:0-2940 GCA_035483615.1 Solirubrobacteraceae bacterium
AGTCGGACGCCTTGACCGAGGAACCGGTCGTCGAACTGGTGCCCGATGGCGTCGCCTCGGTGCGGATCGCCTACAGCGAAACGCCCGAGATCACCGTGCCGGTCAGCGAAAACGCTTTCACGTTCACGCCACCGCTACCCACGCCTCGCGTCGCGGCCGAGCTGAAGCGGCTGGAGCCCCGGATCGTAGCGACGCGCCTCACCGCGGCTCAGCGTCGCCGTGTCACGTTGCAGTGGAACAAGACCGTGGATGAAACCGAGCCAACGAGGATCGAATGGCTCGACAACGCCGACGAACTGATACGCACCATTAGCCCTCCGACCATCGCGAGCAGCTCTCTAACCTCGGTGGGCAACCTCGATGCTCCCGTCGAAGGCGGTTTCACCCTCAAGCGCTCCAGGGCATCGTCCCCATGATCGTCAGTGCTTCGGAGCGCCGCCCATGGCTGGCCCATGTCCGGGCATCGCTAGCGCTTTTTCGAGAGCGGGCGAGTCAACAACGGCCGCTGTCACTCGTGCGTTGGACGACGTCCAGGCGTCTCGCGCGTGCGAAGCTGCGCTACCGCTTCGTCGGGCGGAAGCGAGCGTGCGGAGCGTCTCGGGCGGCACGCTTGAAAGTCTGGGTGAGTAGCCGGGGGGAGTTGCACCCCCCGGCTACTCACCCAGCTCGTGGTTATGCCTCGAGGACTCGCTCGCAGCGCTTTCGCCTGAGCGGGTGCTCGTTGCCCGGGTCGAGGATCGTGACCGTCATCGAGGGAAGAGCAACTGGTGGAGGGTCGCGTCTCCTGAGAAGACCAAGCGATGGAGTGAGCCGCATTTGGCCCGTCGTGGCGTCCGTGGGTCACGTAATGCAACCCGGAACCTCTGGAGCTACGTGCGCGAGAGCATCGACCCGGTCAAGACCAGCTCGTTCGGGACAGCCAGAGTGCAGCCGCTGCAGCTCCTCGACATCGCGGACTACGAGAAGCTGCTCGGACTCGCCAAGGCAGGCGAGGATATCCCGGTGATGCTTGCGCGCAAGGCCGCGGGCCCGTTTCGCGAGCGCAACCTCGCCGCGTGGCTGCACGGTGATCGCGCCGCCCGTCGGATGAGCCACGCCCTTCACGGCTCGAGTCGCGCTGGGAGGAAATCGGCGACCGAGTCACGCAGATGGCCAAGCTGGCCACAGACGCCACGGGTCAAGACCCCGCGGGAGCGTAGAACGCGGGCGTCCACGAGCGTCCATGGACTTAGTACTGCTTTGTTAGGTTGTTGGTAGGGTTCGTTGGGTTCACCGCGAACTCTCTTTGCGTCTATCCGTTCGACGCGAGGAGCAAGATGATGGCGGTGATTGAGGCTGCTAGGACCGATTCTGCGGGGAGCGTCAAGGAGCGCTTGGAGCGGTTTGGCTTTGAGGTGTTCGCTGAGGCGATGAACCGGCCGGCGCAGATGGCGAATGGCGGCCTGTACCTGCGTGGGCTGGTGCAGGGGGGCAGGCGTAAGTCTCTTGAGCCGATGGTCGAACGGTTGGGCGGCGAGGCCGACTACCAGTCGATGCAGCAGTTCCTAACCGACAGTCCGTGGGATCCGGCAGAGGTGGTGCGGGCTGTCGCCGAGCGTGTCGCGCCGGTGATTGACGTGGAGGCGTGGGTGCTCGATGACACCGGGTTTCCCAAGCAGGGCAAGCGCTCCCCCGGTGTCAAGCGCCAGTATTCGGGGACGCTGGGGAAGATCGGTAACTGCCAAATCGGCGTCTCCGTGCATGCGGTCGGGGCGAGCGGGACGGTGCCGTTGGGTTGGGCGCTGTATCTGCCGGAGGAGTGGTGCGAGGATGAGCAGCGCCGAGCACAGGCGAAGATCCCCGGGGAGGTCGAGTTCAAGACAAAGCTCCAGCTCGGCCAAGAGCTCATCGAGCGCGCTGGGAGCTGGAATATCAAGCGGGCGCCGGTGCTGGGTGATGAGGCGTATGGCAAGAACACCCAGCTACGCCAGGATCTCGAGGAGGCTGGTTTCCAGTACGTGTTCTCGGTCGATAAGAAGGCGAGCGTGTTTGCGCCAGAGACGACGTTCTCGCTGCCCGAGCGCGCGGGCCAGACCGGCCGGTCAAGGACACGGTTGCGTCCTGATCGCAAACCCGAGCCCGTGCAGAAGCTCATCGAGCGCCTCGCAAGCGAGCACCTGCAGACCGTGACCTTCAGGGACGCACCCGAGGATGGTGAGCCCCTCACCTCACGATTCCTCTTCACCAGGGTGAAGGCGCTCAAACGCTGGGGAAACGGGGCAGAGCAGGAGCCACGCGAGGAGTGGCTGATCGCCGAGTGGCCCGAGGATCAACAGGGGCCGACCGACTATTGGATCTCAAACCTCCCCGCCGACACCCCACCCGAGCAACTCGCGCGCCTGGCACGAATGCGCTGGAAGATCGAGCTCGACTACAAGCAGCTCAAGGGCGAGCTCGGACTCGACCACTACGAGGGCCGCTCATACCTGGGGTGGTACCACCACACCACATTGGTCACCGCCGCGCACGGCTTCCTCACCCAGGAGCGCCTTCACCCTTTTCACCAGCGGCCGGCCTGACACTCCCGCAAGCGGTGCTCGCCCTGCAGCCAGTCTTCAAGTGCTGGACCGGCCGCTGCCAAACCTGCCAGCAATCAATCAACCTCGACCAACTACTCGCCCGACAACACCGACAACACGAGTAAACCTAACAAAGCAGTATTAGATGTTGTCTCAAAATGATGGTTGGAGTCGTAGGAAGCAGAGTTGACAGGCTCGGAGCTTGAGGAACGCGAGCCGGAAGCGGTCACTGCGCTCGTAGCACTGCCGTAGCCGGCGGGGTTGGTGGAGGTGGCTGATGGTGCGCTCCACGACCCAGCGCTCGCGGCCAAGCCCGGAGCCGTTCTCGGTGGCACGCCGAGCGATCACCGGGACGATGCCACAAGCTCTGAGCTGCCGGCGG
>DATHPT010000125.1:0-7459 GCA_035483615.1 Solirubrobacteraceae bacterium
CGACCGTGGGTGCTTCGAGATCGTCGTACTCGCTGAGATGGACCCCCCGGACTAGCCGTCTTGCAAAGCCATCTACGGTATTCCCAGCGTTCTGACCCGTCCCGTGTCGGGTCCATTTCGTTGGATAAAAGTCGAGCACCGTAAGCGCTGGGCCACCTAGACCTTCGCCGTGCAGCACGTCGATGGGTTGCGGCTGCTCACCCGGATCGTCCAGGTGTGCCCATAGGTTCGTGTCGACCAGATGAAGGTGAACTCCCTTCTCAAGGTCGTGATCAAGACGACCGTAGGAGCGGTGACGGTCGTTTGGCAGCCAGAAGCGACCCTCAAGAACAAGGGGATCATAGTTCGAACTCATTTCCACGAGGCTATCGGCCTGACCATGTGGTTTCGTATTAGCGCCTCGTCCACGAACAAGAGCCGCGTCGAACCTAAGCCCGCGGCCGAGCAGTCGAAAAGATTTCGAAATCGAGGCTGTGGCACCTCGAACGGAACGCGGAGCCGCAAATACCGATACCTGGGATCACGTTGTTATGCTCCCGCCCGTGGGCTTTCAGTACCACCACCTCGATGAGAGCGACGTGCGCTCCGAGATGTTGGATGCGTGGCGTGAGGAGTGGGCCGACCTCTCAGCGGCATGGCCACGAGAGCAGTGGCCCTATGGCAAACAGCTCACTGACGCCGGATGGGTTGCGTTTGAGCAGGCTATGCCAGAAGCGCTCGCCTCCAAGGAGGACGATTGGCTCGTATCCGAGATAAGCCCGATCGCGTACTGGCTCGATAGATCGCCCAGGAAAACCAAGAACGGCATCACGATGGTCAACTACAACAAGCAAGATGCTCTTGAGCGTCTGTGCTTAGGTGAGTTCAACATCGCATACATCAGAGGACTTGCTCGCGCACTGCTCGCGCGAGGGCAGACGACCTGTTTGGTGTACCGCGCCGATCCCGCGTACGAACCGCGCGCTGAGTGCTCTGGTTGGGAGGGTCAGACGTTTCCCCTAGCCGACGTGATCGCTGGTCATCGTGCTCGCTACTTTCCTCCGCCAGGCGATCAAATGGCGTTCTCCGTCCCCACAGGACCTAACTGCCATCACAGCATTCGGGCCGTCACCTCGTAGGCGCTCTGGGCGCGACCGCGCACCCGCATAGCAACACGGGGCTAAAGCTAGCAAGGAACTCCGGCCAGCCGATCCAAACCGTATAAAGCGTGTCCAATCTAGGTCTCAGTGGAGAGGTGCGCCCAGGGTGGCGGCCAAACGCGGCCAATACTGATTCGGCTTCGTCAAGCGAAGATTCGGTCGCTGCGAGACAGCGCAAAGCGCTTCGCGTACCTCGGTTGGCTCCATTCCTAAAGATCTCTGCAAATGGGGGGCTTTGATTCTGGTGCGATGGATCGGTAGAGATCGCTCTTACCCCCCCAGCCCCCCCCTTCTGCGACAGACGCACGGTAGACCCTTGCCTATCGATCGCATCCTGCCCTATAGCCTCCGCGAGCTGTGAGCTGGAAAGAATTCGTCGCACTGAGCAGTCCTCCAGGCCCGTCATGAGCGAGTCGGTCTGGACCTCTGAGTTCCAAGGTGCTTTTGAGCACTGTCGCTATTTGCTAGGGGACGAGCTGTTGGCGTTCTTGGTTAATGCGCCGGAGGCACTAGCCAGCGATCCCCGGGCTGGCCGCACGGTTCGCAAGCTGGCAGCGAGCTTCGACCTGCTAGAGCGCGAGGACCCACGGATTCCCGTGGCTCTTGTTCGTACGCGCCAAGCCGATGGGCTGCCGGTGGCGTGGGGTATACGGAGGGCCAATGGCGGCGCGGTTCCTGCGCCCCGCGGGTCTAACGAGCTGGAACTCGTCCTGACCCGAATCGCACGCGACGTCTATCCAGTCTTGCTCGGCCCGTCGGACGAGATGATCGTCGCCGGGCCGGGGCTAACCCTCCCAGCGGCCGACGCAACGATCAGCCTCGATCAGCTAGTCGAGTCGCATCCTGAGCGCCAGCGAGCGGCTGAACTCGTGGCCGCGTCCGCCCTTGCCGCCGAGCGCCTATCAGATGCCGCAACGCCGTCAGCGATCATCGCCACGGCAGCGCGACGTCTACGCCACGTCGAGCGTCCTGATGCTGCCCCGTTCATGGAGTTGGTCATCGAAGTTCTGGATCAGCTGCGGGTACTAGCCGAAGGCAACCAGATACAAGTTCCAGCATTCGTTGGCTTTACGGCACTTCCTCTACTTCCCGAGAGCCACCTGACACTCCCTCAGGGAGTGTTGCGAGCGTCGACTAAGTCCGAGCGTCGCTTTGTGCCGTTCGCACTTCAGGCGGAGGCCGTCCTCAGCACGACCGTGGCCTACCAGATCTTCGCCCCTGGGGAGGACGCGGCCCTTCCGCATGCCGACGGGCAAATGGCACTCAACCAGCGGGCGCGAGAGGTGATCCTGGCGGCCGCGCTCTCATCGAATGAAGGCGTACCCCGTTCATCCCCCTCGGTCGCCTGGGTCGTATCGCAAGGCTTCGGTCACGGCTCTAGCTCGTACCGCCCCTTGTATCCCGAGCGGCCCCCAGGCCGCACTGAGCCCATGACCGGGGATGAGATGGAAGCGATAAAGCGCTGGGCGGGCCATGTGACAAGAGCCGACCTTGCGCACGTCGAGATAGCCATCGACCGTACTCTGCGAGCAATCTGGGAAACCGACTGGACCGACTCGCTCATCGACGCGGTCATCGCATGGGAGAATCTCGTCGGGACTCGCAGCGAGACTGCCTACCGCGTCACGGCAGCTCTCGCAGTGCTCTGCCAAGACGACCCCGAGAAGCGCATCGCCACGCGCAAGGACCTCGGGTCGGCTTATAACGCCCGCTCGCGACTCGTCCACGGTGACCGTGCACCGGCAGATCTCCACCAGCATCGAGAGCTGGCCATCCAAACAGCCCTTGAGGCGCTACGGCGCCTGATAACCGAGCGCCAGGACCTCCTCGCTCTGTCCAATAGCAGCAAGCGGGCCGACCGCCTACTGCTCGGCGTCGAAGTGAACCAACGCGAGTAGATCGTTGGATCGACAGCGAGGATGTAGTTTGCGCGACGCCAAGACTGCAATGCCCTGAGGTGTCAGAGGCCGGAGCTGGTCTATCTCGCGCTGCCTGACGTGCTGGATCTCTACGCGCTGATCATCGGGGCCACGGCCGACCAGTTACGCAATCCCGATGGCCTGCAAAGTGCGCTTGCTCGGCTGGAAGCTTACGCCCACCGCCAGTCGGGGGCCGAGGATGTCGCAGGGTGTCTCCGCCCGGCTCTTCGCAGCATCGAATAGGTCGATCTGATTTCGTCGTCGCGAGCGCCTTTCGCGCTAAGTGAGGGCGAAGCAGGGACGAAGCAAACGGTGAAACAACCGCCATCAATGAGCGCCATCGAGCGGGGAAAGCCGCTCTTGAGTGCCAACGACGCCCAACCGATAACAACCACCATCACCCCACCCAAATTTGCAAGCAGGAGGTCGCCGGTTCGTGGACGTCCTTGACGGTGCTCGAACCGTAGTCGAGAACGGTGCGCCTCCTTGCGACAATCTGAGGGGCGAGGTACTTCATAGCGGGCGCGCCGGAGACGCAAGGCGATCAGTTCCACGCGCTGAGTGAAGTTACTGCACGCGACCGTCAGCACCGAGGGCGAATCCTGGCAGGGTAAAGCGCTCGGCCAGCAGTTCAGGGATCGCTTGGCGGGGCGGCCGAGAGACCTGGGTGTCGCCGGGCGACTGCACCCTGAGCTCAAGTGGTCCGCTCCAGTCGCTGATCGACTCGCGGCTGCCGTCCGGGTGGTTGACAGTCGCGATCAGCCCGAACACGAACGGCGACTGCGGATTGGTGGACGTCCACCAGTTGCTGGTCTCGATGTCGATGCGCGGGACCGGCTGCGGGGAGAAAGCGTACACGTCTGACCATGACCCATCGGCGAGTGTCTGAAGAACCATCTCGATGCCATCCTGAATCACCCGGAAGCTCCATCCCAACTGCTCGTAGGAGATGCCGTCCACCCCGAACGGGATGGGGTCAAGCAGCGTCCCGAGCCCGAGGCCGACGTCGGCGTGCCAGACGCGGTCATCATCGTCTGTCACCCGCAACACGAGGTGGCTGCGGGGACGCACGGTACCCGGCGGCGCCCCACGGCGCACGCGAGCGAGCATTGGCTCGACTGTTAGGCCGAGATGCTCTAGCGCCGAGGCCAGCAGCAGGTTCTGCTCGAAACAGTAGCCACCGCGCTGCTCATGCACGAGCTTGCGCTCGAGATCCTCCTGAGCAAGCGATACTGGAATCCCACGATGCGGATCGAGATTCTCGAACGGGATCGAGGTCGCGTGCGCGCGGTGAATGGCCTGCAGCGTCGGGCACTCGCTGGCGCTCAGCCCAACGCGCTCGAGGTAGGCCGAGAAATCCTGCATCCCGGCAAGCGTATAGTCATAACCAGCGATACAGGTGAGCCAGGACATCCAGCGATCCATATGCATCCTGAGCATCAGCCCAACGAAGCGGCATACGAGCACATGGGTTTCGGGTACGCCAGCGCGCGCCGTACCGAGCCGCGGATCGCCGCACGGATCTTCTCTGCGCTCGGCGACGCTCATACCGTGCTGAACGTAGGCGCTGGGACCGGCTCCTACGAGCCGCCTGACCGTGATGTTCTCGCAGTCGAGCCCTCCCGCGTAATGCGCTCCCAGCGCCCACCTGGAGCAGCGCCTTGCATCGAAGCTCGCGCGGAAGCGCTGCCGTTCCCCGACCAATCCTTTGATGCTGCACTGGCCGTGCTCTCCGACCACCACTGGCCCGACCCGATCGCCGGTCTGCACGAGATGCGCCGCGTCGCTCGGCGAGTAGTTGTCTTTCAGTGGGACAACGTTGAGATCGAGCGCTTCTGGCTGGTCCGCGACTACCTACCCGAGTACCACACCCTGAGTGCGGGCAGCCCCACCCTTCGCGAGCGCGCAGCAGCGATCAACGCGCACATGGAGCCTGTCCCGATCCCCTTTGACGTGATCGATGGCTTCTTTCACGCATACTGGCGCCGGCCTGAGGCCTATCTGCGGGAGCCCGTTCGTCGCGGCTGCTCGGTGTGGGCACGAGTCGGCGAGCAAGCCGAGCAGCGAGCCGTAATCTCGCTCGCCGAAGACCTCGACAGCGGCGAGTGGGCAACACGCAACGCCGAGCTGCTCGACCTGGAGAGCATCGACCTCGGCGCACGGCTGCTCATCGCCGATGCGGCCTAAGCCATCCGATTGGGGTAGTGCTCAACCGCCCACGAAGAGCCTGTGATTTCGACCGCGGCGGGTGTTCATTGACTCCGAGGCGATCTCCAACGCCATATGTGGAGGGTTGACTAAATTTAGAGCATCATCTAAATTCTGCCAGATGCCAGCCCCGGCTACAGGCCTGCGCGAGCGCCACAAGCGCCATCGCCGTGAGCGCATTCTCGCGGCGATGCGCGAGCTCCTGCGTGAGCGCCCGGACGAGACACCGACAGTCGAGCGCATTGCTGAGCTGGCAGACCTGTCGCCGGCGACGGTCTTCAATCTCGTCGGACCGCGAGAGCAACAGTGGGCGGCGCTGTGCGAGGAGCTGCTTGGCGAGCTCGATACGCGCCTTGCCTTCACTTCCGAGGAAGATCCGCGAGGACAGGCGCGCAGGATCGTCAGTGAGACCGCCGAGCTGTTCATCGCCGACTCCGCCGTCTTCAGACGCCTCGTCAACAGCTGGGAGCTCGGCGGGCCGCTGCTTCAAGAGAATCCGATCCCGCGGCTGCGGGCCGCGTTGCGCCGTGGGCAGGACATGGGGATGCTCAGGGCCGATCTTCACATCGAGGCGCTGGTCGGGCACATCGCGACGGCGTGCGGCGGCGCGCTGCGTCACTGGGCTGCGGGCCAGATCTCAGATGCGGTATTTCGCAGGCGTGTGCGCTTCGCGGTCGACGTCGTGTTCGCCGCAGGCGCAAACGAGGAGTGGGCTGCGGAGCTATCTGCGCCGTTGGCACGCAAGCGGAGGCGCGAGCCACGGTGACACGAGCTGCCATCTCGTTCGACGTAGCACCGGATGTCCGTCTGGTCGCAGACGCCTTCGGGGATCCCGACGCTCCCGCCGTGCTCCTGCTGCACGGCGGCGGCCAGACCCGACACGCGTGGCATGCCACCGCCGCGAACCTCGCCGACTCGGGACGGCGGGCGATCACGGTCGACCTGCGCGGCCATGGCCAGAGCACCCACCCTCGTCCCCCGGCATACGCGCTCGAGGACTTCGCCGCAGACACGCGCGCCCTGATCGCGACAATCGCGGAGGAACCGATCGTGATCGGAGCTTCACTGGGAGGCATCGCTGGCCTGCTGGCACTCACCGAGCTATCCGCCGCGCCCGCCTCCGGACTGGTCCTGGTGGACGTGGCCCACCGCTTTCAGCCACGCGGCGGGGGACGGATCGTGAGCTTCATGGAGGAACACTCGGATGGCTTCGCAACCCTCACCGAAGCCGCCGATGCAATCGACGCCTACCTATCTCACCGCGCACGCCCCCGCGACACGCATGGCCTGCGCCACAACCTCCAACGCAATGAGCAAGGACGCTGGATCTGGCACTGGGACCCGGAAATCCTGACGCAAACCCGCCCGCTGATCCAAGACCAAGCCCAGTTCTCCGAGCGCCTCACGACCGCCGCCACACGGCTGCGCCAGCCCTGCCTGCTCGTTCGAGGCGCCGAAAGCGACGTGCTCAGCGCGGACATCGCGCGCGAGTTCATCCAGCTAGCGCCAACGGCCACGTTGACCGAGGTCCCGCACGCCGGTCACATGGTCGCCGGCGATAACAACGACGCATTCACCGCGGTGATCCGCGCGTGGCTTGACACGTCAGCGCCGCGCATTTCCCCGACGCGGACCCGGCCCACGAAGACTGTGGTCGATCGGACGCGTGTGGAAGCGTTCTTGCGTTCGCGCGGAGCGGAGCGCTTGGTCCACCCGGGAGGCAGCCTGTATGAGCACCTTTGTCGCGCCTCCGTGCTCTTGTCGGACTGGGGCGCAGAGGAGACCATCCAAATGGCCGGCTTGTGCCATGCCTGCTACGGCACCGACGGCTTCGATCGCGCGATGGTCGACCGCGCGGATCGACAAGTGTTGGTGGAGCTGATCGGCCCTGCAGCGGAGAGCCTTGTCTATCTGTACTGCAGCTGCGATCGAGCCGTGGCTTACCCGCTGCTTGCGGACAACGGGCCAGTGGTGTTCCGCGACCGGTTCACCGGACGCCTTCGCACTCCGTCAGAGCAAGAGATCAGGGACTTCATGGAGGTCACGGCAGCGAATGAGCTCGACGCGCTCGCTCACAATCAAGCTCTGCTCGCAGAACACGGCGCGGGCCTCTTTACGCTGTTCACCGGGGCACGGGATCACCTGTCAGACAGCGCATGGCGCGCCTCTGTGGATCTCCTCGGCGCTCAAGAC